>NZ_JBFADP010000043.1:0-75632 GCF_040641415.1 Streptomyces sp. NPDC020875
GTCGCGTGGTGTTCCTCGACGACTCGCCGGCGAAGGCGGAGATCGAGGACCGGGTGGGAGCGGCGCTCCCAGAGAGGCGGGTGCCCCTTTTCAGGAGCGGTGAGAGGGAGAGCTTTTAGGGGCGCGGGGAACTGCGCGACCAGCCACGACGGTGGCGCGGACCACCGACAACATCAGGCCCTCGGGCGAGACCAGGGTATTTCCGCGATGCCGTGGAGGGCCGAGGCGCTGGGGGTCCCCCCAACGCCGAAGGCATAGGGGGCGGAACTGCGCGAACAACCACGACGGTGGGGCGGACCGCGAACAACACCAGGCCGCCGGGCGCGGACCGGATCGTGGGGCGGTCGGGCCCCCGGTCGCACCTGGGAAGTGGCGGGACCCTCAGCGGGAGGCGTCCGCGCGGGGGATGCCCGTCAGGGCCGTGAGGACGGGGTCGAGCGCCTGGTCGATCTCGTCGCCGATCGAGCGGAAGAACGTGATCGGCGCCCCGTACGGGTCGTAGACCTCGTCCGCGTCCGGGCTGGGCGCCAGCAGCCAGCCCCGCAGCGCCGCCGCGGCCCGTACCAGCGCCCGGGCGCGTTCGACGACGCCCTCGTCGCGCGGGTCGGGCAGGGTCGCCGGGTCTATGGCCCGGACGAGGCGGGTGAACTCCTTGAGGGTGAAGGTCCGCAGCCCCGCCGAGTGGCCCATGGAGATGACCTGTGCCCGGTGGTCCCGGGTGGCGGTGAGGACGAGGTCCGCCCGGATCACGTGTTCGTCGAGCAGTTCCCGGCCGGTGAACCCGCTGGCGTCCGCGCCGAAGTCGGCGAGCACGATCTCCGCGTTGGTCTCCATGGGCGCGCCTTCGTGCCCCCAGGTCCCGGCGCTCTCCACGATCAGTCCGCTCGCCATCAGATCGCCGAGGCGGTCGGTGAGGGCGTGCCGGGTCAGCCGCTCGGTGATCGGCGAGCGGCAGACGTTGCCCGTACTGACGTGGAGTATCCGGAAGCAGTCGTCCGTCTCGGTGCCACGCCCCTGGTCAGGAGCGATCAAGGCGCCACCTCGAGGTCGGGGACGACCTTGCGGAGCTCGTCGGCGTCGAGGGCGCCGGCCCGCAGCAGGACGGGCACCTCGCCGGTGACGTCCACGATGGACGACGGCACGATCCCGGGGGTGGGGCCGCCGTCGAGGTAGACCGAGATCGCCTCACCGAGCATCCGCTGGGCGGCGTCGCAGTCCTCGGGCGCCGGGTAGCCGGTGAGGTTCGCCGAGGAGACGGCCATCGGGCCGACCTCGGTGAGGAGTTCGATGGCGACGGGGTGCAGCGGCATCCGGACGGCGACGGTGCCCCGGGTGTCGCCGAGGTCCCACTGGAGGGACGGCTGGTGCCGGGCGACGAGGGTGAGCGCCCCGGGCCAGAAGGCGTCGACGAGTTCCCAGGCGGCTTCGGAAAAGTCGGTGACCAGGCCGTGCAGGGTGTTCGGGGAGCCGATGAGGACGGGTGTGGGCATATTGCGGCCCCGGCCCTTGGCGGTGAGGAGTTCGGCCACGGCCTCGGAGCTGAAGGCGTCGGCGCCCACGCCGTACACGGTGTCGGTGGGCAGTACGACCAGTTCGCCGCGGCGGATGGCGGACGACGCCTCGCGCAGCCCGGTCGTGCGGTCGGTGGCGTCGTTGCAGTCGTATCGCCGGGCCATCAGCAAGCCTCCTTGGGCACGTGCACGTACGGTTGCGTCGGCCGGGTCTGCGGCACGGTCGCCGGCCCGGTCACGGGGTCGCCTTGCGGGCGGTCGCGAACCTGGGGCGCTTGTTCAGGTCGGGGTGGTCCGCCGCGTCGGTCCAGCCGGACTCCTCGGCGAAGATCCACGGCACCTGGCCGCCCTGGGTGTCGGCGTGTTCGACCACGACCAGCCCGCCGGGGCGGAGCAGCCGGTGCGCGGTGCGTTCGATGCCGCGGATGGTGTCGAGGCCGTCCTCGCCGGAGAAGAGGGCCATCTGGGGGTCGTGGTCGCGGGCCTCGGGCGCGACGTACTCCCATTCGGTGAGGGGGATGTACGGCGGGTTGGAGATCACCAGGTCGACCTGGCCGTCCAGCTCGGGCAGGGCGCTGAGCGCGTTGCCCTGGTGGAGGGTGACGCGGGAGCCCTCGGCGTTGCGGCGGGCCCAGTGCAGGGCGTCGTCGGAGAGTTCGACGGCGTGCACCCGGGAGCGGGGCACTTCCTGCGCCATGGCGAGGGCGATGGCGCCCGATCCCGTACAGAGGTCGACGATCAGGGGTTCGACCACGTCCATGGCGCGGACCGCGTCTATGGCCCAGCCGACGACGGACTCGGTCTCGGGCCGGGGTACGAAGACCCCGGGGCCGACCTGGAGCTCCAGATAGCGGAAGAAGGCCCGTCCGGTGATGTGCTGGAGGGGTTCGCGGGCCTCGCGGCGGGCGACGGCCTCCCAGTAGCGGGCGTCGAAGTCGGCGTCCTTGACGAGGTGGAGTTCACCCCGCTTCACCCCGTGGACGTACGCGGCCAGCTCCTCCGCGTCGAAGCGCGGCGACGGTACGCCGGCGTCGGCCAGCCGCTGGGTGGCCTGGGCCACCTCGGCAAGCAGCAGGTTCACTGGTCGTCCTCCACCCGTTTCGTACGGACGTGTCTTACTGCGCCGGTCTTACTGAGCGGCGGCGAGCTTGGCGGCGGAGTCGGCGTCGACGCATGCCTGGATCACGGCGTCGAGGTCGCCGTCGAGTACCTGGTCGAGGTTGTACGACTTGAAGCCGACGCGGTGGTCGGAGATGCGGTTCTCCGGGAAGTTGTAGGTACGGATCTTCTCGGAGCGGTCGACAGTACGGACCTGGCTGCGGCGCTGGTCCGCGGCCTCCTTCTCGGCCTCCTCCTGGGCGGCGGCGAGCAGCCGGGAGCGCAGGATCCGCAGGGCCTGCTCCTTGTTCTGGAGCTGGCTCTTCTCGTTCTGGCAGGAGGCGACGACGCCGGTGGGGAGGTGGGTGATCCGGACGGCGGAGTCGGTGGTGTTGACGGACTGGCCGCCGGGCCCGGACGAGCGGTAGACGTCGATCCGCAGGTCGTTGGGGTTGATCTCGACGTCGATCTCCTCGGCCTCGGGGGTCACCAGGACCCCGGCGGCGGAGGTGTGGATCCGGCCCTGGGACTCGGTGGCGGGCACCCGCTGGACGCGGTGCACTCCGCCCTCGTACTTGAGCCGGGCCCAGACGCCCTGGCCGGGCTCGGTGGCGCCCTGGCCGCCCTTGGTCTTGACGGCGACCTGGACGTCCTTGTAGCCGCCCAGCTCGGACTCGGTGGCGTCGATGATCTCGGTCTTCCAGCCGACGCGCTCGGCGTAGCGGAGGTACATCCGCAGCAGATCCCCGGCGAAGAGGGCCGACTCGTCGCCTCCGGCGCCGGCCTTGACCTCCAGGATGACGTCCTTGTCGTCGCTGGGGTCGCGGGGCACCAGCAGCAGCCGGAGCTTCTCGGTCAGCTCGTCGAGTTGCTTCTCCAGCTCCTTGACCTCGGCGGCGAAGTCGGAGTCGTCGGCGGCCAGCTCGCGGGCGGTCCTGATGTCGTCGCCGGTGCTCTTCCAGGAGCGGTACGTCCCGACGATCGGCGTCAGCTCGGCGTACCGCTTGTTGAGCTTGCGCGCGTTCGCCTGGTCGGCGTGGACGGCGGGGTCGGCCAGCCGCTGCTCAAGGTCGGCGTGCTCACCGACGAGTTCCTCGACCGCCTCGAACATCGGGGGCTCCTGCTCTGCTTACGTACGAAGGTTCTGCGGGACGTCAAAGCGCCGGTCCCGGCCGCCCCGGCACGGGGACGGCCGGTGACCGGCGCAGTTGGCTCGCTACTTCTTGGCGGAGCCGGCCTTGCCGAAGCGGGCCTCGAAGCGGGCCACACGGCCACCGGTGTCGAGGATCTTCTGCTTGCCCGTGTAGAACGGGTGGCACTCGGAGCAGACCTCGGCACGGATGGTGCCGTTGGTGAGGGTGCTACGGGTGGTGAACGACGCGCCACAGGTGCAGCTGACCTGCGTCTCGACGTACTCGGGGTGGATCTCGCGCTTCAAGGTGTCTCCTAGTTTCGGGAGGGCGCCGGGTCGCTCGGGCGGAATGCTCGCGCGTGAACCGGGGCCGACGGACCAGTCTGCCAGGACCGGCCGTATCTCCCAAAACCGGGGTCGGTCCGGAACTATTCCCCCGGACCGCCCGGGGCGTCCCGGAACACCGGATACGGGATCGCGGCCGGGTCGCGGCCGGCCCGAGGGGCTGGTCCCGGCCGGTCCGCAGGCCGGGTCCCGGGCCCGTCCGGGGTATCGCCCGCCGGGCCCGTCCGGGTCAGCCGGCGGGGGCCACGGTGCCGGGGACGGTGCTGGTCACGGGCCCGGCGCCGCCCCGGCCCGCGGCGGAGTCCCGCAGCGCCGACGCGGGTACCGGTTCGTCGTCGCGGAGGGCCTGCCACACCTGGCGGGCGTCGCTGTCGATGGGGACGACCCGGTTGGGGTCGTAGGGGTCGTAGCCGACCGGCAGGGTGACCATCTGGACGTCCGAGGGGCCGATTCCGGCGAGTGACCGGGCGAAGCCGGTGAGCTTGGCGACGGAGGCGAGGTCGGAGTCGGTGGTGACGGCCTTGGTCGCGGTGTCGGCGACGCCGAAGAGCCGTACCGGATCGGTCAGCAGTCCGGCATCCCTGACCTGGGCGATGAACGCCTTCACAAAAACCTGCTGGAGCCGGATCCGGCCGAGGTCGCTGCCGTCCCCGACGCTCTTGCGGGTACGGACCAGGGCGAGGGCCTGTTCGCCGTCGAGGGTGTGGGTTCCGGCGGCGAGGTCGAGCCTGCTGTCGCGGTCCCGGATCGCCTCGGTGGTGGTGATCTCCACTCCGCCGAGTTCGTCGACGAGCTTCTTGAAGCCGGTGAAGTCGATCTCCAGATAGTGGTCCATGCGGATCCCGGACAGCCGCTCGGCGGTGGCGACGGCGCAGGCCGGTCCGCCGACCTCGTAGGCGCTGTTGAACATCGCGTTCCGGGCCCCGGGTATCCGGTCGCCGTCGGGGTCGGTACAGACCGGCCGGTCGACCAGGGTGTCGCGGGGTATGGAGACCACGGTGGCGCTGCGGTGGCCCTCGTTGACATGGACGACCATCGCGGTGTCGGCCCGGGCGGCGCCGTCGTCGCGGCCGTACTCGCTGTTGGCGCCGGAGCGGGAGTCGGAGCCGAGGACCAGGATGTCCATGGAGCCGTCGCCGATGTCCGGGGGCCGGTCCTTGCCGTAGAGCTGGGTGTCGATGTCGACGCCCTGGAGGTTTCCGTCGAGCTGGAGGTAGAGGTAGCCGAGTCCCGACCCGCCGACGACGATCAGCGCCGCGGCGGCCCAGGCCGTGAAGACGGCGGCTCTGCGGCGCCGGGAGCGCGGTCGGTGGTCGCTCCCGCCGCCCCCGGGTATCCGGCCTTCGCGGCCGCTCCGCTCGTTCATGGTCTCTCCGCTCTCGCTCTCCGCGCGCCTCCCGGCGGTCCCGCCGCGATCTCGCGGCTCTCACCCTCCGTCGCTCTTCGGTGACAGATTTCCGGTTATGTCCAGCTTTGTTCAGCCATTGGTAGGACGTGCCTGCCCTCAAAAGGGTTGCACGGGGTCGTGAGAAGCGCGTGAGAAGACGCTGAGAAAACCGCCACGGACCGTGGTCCGGGCGCCACCGTACGCAGACGCGGGCCCCGCCACCTGCGAAGGTGACGGGGCCCGCGGGGTACTGCGGCTGCGACGCGATCAGTCGTTGTTACCGGAGGACGGCGTCGTCTTCTGGATCTGGAGCAGGAACTCGGCGTTCGACTTCGTCTGCTTCATCTTGTCCAGCAGCAGCTCGATCGCCTGCTGCTGGTCGAGCGCGTGCAGCACCCGGCGGAGCTTCCAGACGATGGCCAGCTCCTCGCCGCCGAGCAGGATCTCCTCCTTGCGGGTGCTGGACGCGTCGACGTCCACCGCCGGGAAGATGCGCTTGTCGGAGAGCTTCCGGTCGAGCTTCAGCTCCATGTTGCCGGTGCCCTTGAACTCCTCGAAGATCACCTCGTCCATCCGCGAGCCGGTGTCGACCAGCGCGGTGGCCAGGATGGTCAGCGAGCCGCCGTCCTCGATGTTCCGCGCGGCACCGAAGAACCGCTTCGGCGGGTAGAGCGCGGTCGAGTCGACACCACCGGAGAGGATGCGTCCGGAGGCGGGCGCGGCCAGGTTGTAGGCGCGGCCCAGACGGGTGATGGAGTCCAGCAGGACGACCACGTCGTGACCCAGCTCGACGAGGCGCTTGGCGCGCTCGATGGCCAGCTCGGCGACGGTGGTGTGGTCCTCGGCCGGGCGGTCGAAGGTCGAGGAGATGACCTCGCCCTTGACCGACCTCTGCATGTCGGTGACCTCTTCGGGCCGCTCGTCGACGAGGACGACCATCAGATGGCACTCGGGGCTGTTGACCGTGATGGCGTTGGCGATCGCCTGCAGGATCATGGTCTTGCCGGTCTTCGGCGGGGCCACGATCAGGCCGCGCTGCCCCTTGCCGATCGGCGACACCAGGTCGATGATCCGGGTGGTCAGCACGCCCGGGTCGGTCTCCAGACGGAGCCGGTCCTGCGGGTAGAGCGGCGTCAGCTTGTTGAACTCCGGCCGTCCGCGGCCCGATTCGGGCGCCATGCCGTTGACGGAGTCCAGCCGGACCAGCGCGTTGAACTTCTCGCGGCGCTCGCCGTCCTTGGGCTGCCGGACCGCGCCGGTGACGTGATCGCCCTTGCGCAGCCCGTTCTTGCGGACCTGAGCCAGGGAGACGTACACGTCGTTGGGGCCCGGGAGGTAGCCCGAGGTGCGGATGAACGCGTAGTTGTCGAGGATGTCGAGGATGCCCGCGACCGGGATCAGCACATCGTCGTCGGCGACCTGCGGCTCGCCCGCGAACTCCTCACGGCCACGACGGCCCCGGCGGTCGCGGTAACGGCCCCGGCGACCGCGCCGGCCGCCGCCGTCCTCGTCGAAGTCGTCCTGGGGGCCGCTCTGCTGACCACCCTGCTGCTGCCGCTGGCCGCCGCCCTGCTGGCGCTGGCCGCCCTGCTGGTCGTCGCCCTTGCCGCGGCCGCGCTGGCGGTCCCGGCGGTCGCCGCGGTCGCCGCGCTGACCGCGGTCGCCGCGGTCCTTGCGGCCCTCGCCGTCCTGACCGGACGCGTCCTGCGCGTCGGTACGGGAGACCTCCTTGGCCTCCTTGACGGCGACGGAGCCCTCGGCGTGCGTCTCGGGGCTGCCCGCCTGCGCCGTGGCACGGCGACGGCGGCGCTCGACGGCCGGGGTGTCGTCGCTGGCCGGCTGGCCGGGGATCTCGATCTGCTGCTGGGCGGCCTGCTCGGCCGGCTCGGCCTTCGCCGTCTTCTCGGCGGGCGCGGCCTTCTCCCCGTCACCGGCGTCGGCGTCGGTACGCGCCTTCGAGGTGGCGCGGCGCTTCGGCTTCGCCTCGGCGGCCTTGGCCTCCGGCTCGGCGGTCTTCTTGGCCGGGGCGGCCCCGCCGCCTGCCTGCGCCTCCTTGATGACCTCGATCAGCTGGCTCTTGCGCATCCGCGCGGTGCCCCTGATCCCGAGGCCGGACGCGACCTGCTGCAGCTCGGCCAGGACCATGCCCTCGAGGCCGGTGCCGGAACGGCGGCGCCGGGCGGTGGTGCCGGAGGCAGCACCTGCGGCGGGCGCGGAAGTGTCGACGGGGTTGTCGGCAGTCACGCCCATCAGATCGGTGGTGTCGCTCACGAAGGGTCCTTCCCTGGAGCGGACGTCGGCCATCTGGCTCGGCGACCGGTTGTGCTGTCCGAACGCGGTCGGTGATACGACCGTGCCGGGGCGGTGGTCCCCGCCGGCTCTGCGGACGGCGGAGAAGCAGATACTTGCGATCCGGCCCGAGGTCCCCCCGCCCGGCCACTGAACGGCGGAGCGTGAGGTGTCGTGCCGGTTCCGGAGCGTGCTCGATACTGCTCAGGCAGGCTGCTCAGGCAGTCGGGGAGGCTCCCGGAAGAATTGGCGGTCCCGATGCGGGACACGAAGCTCCGAGCCATGAAGGCTTCGGGCGCTGACTTGAGGTTAACACTACCGGCTCCAACAAACATTCCCCCTCTCCATCACCGGCAATCTCGTGTCCCCGGAAATCACCGCGGTGATCCGCGCCGCTCCCGGGCCGGGATTCCGGTGGAATCCCGGGGCCGCGGTGCTCCGGTGGCACCCCGCGGCCGGTACGGCGCGTCCGGCGCGGTCACCGCGTCGTACGGCGTACCCCCCGCGACGGCCCACGGCCCCCGGACGGCTCACCCGGAGGACGTGTCGCCCGGCCGCGTACCGTCCCCGGCGCGACGCGTCCGCCCGGAGCCGTCGGGGGACGGATCCGCGGCGGGCGGCACGGCGTCGGACGGTACGAGCGGCAGCACACTCGTACCCGCGGCGTCGAAGGCCAGCCGGTTGGCGGCCCAGCCCTCGCCCGCGAGCCGTGCGACCTTGTCGGCCGCACTGTTCTCGGCCAGTGCGAGCACCGTGGGGCCCGCACCGGAGATGACTGCAGGGACGCCGTCGGCGCGCAGTCGGTTGACAAGGTCGACGCTCTGCGGCATCGCCGGGGCGCGGTACTCCTGGTGGAGCCGGTCCTCCGTGGCGGGCAGCAAGAGCTCGGGACGCCTGGTCAGCGCCTCGACCAGCAAGGCGGCGCGACCGGCGTTCGCGGCGGCGTCCACATGGGGGACGGTACGCGGCAGCAGTCCGCGCGCGGTCTCCGTGAGCACCGGCTTCTCGGGGACGAAGACCACCGGAACGACGGAATCGGCGGGGTCCATCCTGATGGCCCGGGCCGCTCCCCCGTCGGTCCAGGCGAGGGTGAAGCCGCCCAGCAGGCAGGCGGCGACGTTGTCGGGGTGCCCCTCGATCTCGGTGGCCAGCTCCAGCAGCGCCGTGTCGTCGAGCCGGGCCTCGCCCCCTATGGTCACCGCGCGGGCGGCGACGATCCCGGCGCAGATGGCGGCCGACGAGGAGCCGAGGCCGCGGCCGTGCGGGATCCGGTTGGCGCAGACCACTTCGAGGCCGCGCGGCTGTCCGCCGAGCAGGTCGAAGGCGGTACGCAGGGAGCGGACGAGCAGATGGCTCTCGTCGCGGGGCAGCGTCGACGCGCCCTCGCCCGCGATGTCGATATGCAGTCCGGAGTCCGCGACCCGGACGACGACATCGTCGTAGAGCCCCAGCGACAGCCCGAAGGCGTCGAAGCCGGGGCCGAGGTTGGCGCTGGTGGCGGGGGTGCGCACCCGGACGGCGGCGGCGCGGAACGCTGGACCGGCCATCGCTCGATGACTCTCCTTGGCTCTGACCCTTGTGACGCAAGGGACGTGCGGTGACTGTGGTGTCGAGATTCTCGGGGGGAACTGCGGAATCGTGGTCGGGGAAGGGTGGAACGGATGTGCGGATCTACGGATGTACTGACGGGCGGCGCGCGGATTCGGGAGGGGTCGACCCCCGGGGGCCGCGACGGACGGCCGCACCCCTGCACCGGCACATGCGGTGGGTGGGTTCGGTACAGCCTATCCAAGGAAGGTTCCGCGGCGACATAGGGCGCACAGGAGGCGCACGATGCGTGTCGCGAGCCTCCTGTGCCTCGGCCTCCGTCACCGCCCGGCTTGGGATGCTTTCCACCGGGGTATTACGCCCCGGCCGGGGCCGAACGGCTCGAACACGGCGACGCTTTCCAGCCACTGCCGACCTGCGGAGGCCCGGAGGCCGACCCCGGGGCCGGCCTCGCGGGACCCGGCCCGGCCGCGGGGGCCGGACCGGGCGGAGCCGTACGGGACAGGGTCGTACGGGACGCTCAGGCGAGTCCGAGCCGCGCGGCGGCCGTCGGCGCGTCCACGGGCACGGTGACCGGCTGCGGCGCGCCCGCGACGGCCCAGTCCGGGTCCTTCAGCCCGTTGCCGGTGACCGTGCAGACGATCCGCTGCCCCGGGTCGACCTTTCCGGCCTCGGCGGCCTTCAGCAGACCCGCCACGGACGCGGCGGACGCGGGCTCGACGAAGACGCCCTCCTGGGAGGCCAACAGGCGGTAGGCCCGCAGGATCTCACGGTCCGTCACCTCGTCGATGGCGCCGCCGGAGTCGTCCCGGGCGGCCAGCGCCTGCTGCCAGGAGGCCGGGTTGCCGATCCGGATCGCGGTGGCGATGGTCGACGGGTCCTTGACGACCTCGCCCCGGACGATCGGCGCGGAGCCGGACGCCTGGAAGCCCCACATCCGGGGGGTGCGGGTGGCCGGGCCGTCGGCCGCGTACTCCCGGTAGCCCTTCCAGTAGGCGGTGATGTTGCCCGCGTTGCCGACCGGCAGGACATGGATGTCCGGGGCGTCGCCGAGGGCGTCGACGATCTCGAAGGACGCCGTCTTCTGACCCTCGATCCGATAGGGATTGACCGAATTGACCAGGGCCACCGGATAGTTCTCGGACAGATTTCGCGCCAGATCCAGGCAGTCGTCGAAGTTGCCGTCGACCTGGAGGATCTTCGAACCGTAGACCAGCGCCTGGCCCATCTTGCCCAGGGCGATCTTCCCCTGGGGGACGAGGACCGCGCACACCATCCCGGCCCGTACCGCGTAGGCGGCGGCCGAGGCGGAGGTATTGCCGGTGGAGGCGCAGATGACCGCCTTCGCCCCCTCCTCCTTGGCGCGGGTGATCGCCATCGTCATCCCGCGGTCCTTGAAGGAGCCGGTCGGGTTGGCTCCCTCGACCTTGAGGTGGACCTCGCAGCCGGTGCGCTCGGAGAGCACCTGCGCCGGGACGAGCGGCGTCCCACCCTCACGGAGTGTGACGACGGGCGTGGTGTCCGTCACCGGGAGCCGGTCCCGGTACTCCTCGATGATGCCGCGCCACTGGTGGGTCATTGCTGGTTACTCCCCTTCAACACGCATGATGCTGGCGACACCGCGCACGGTGTCGAGCTCGCGCAGCGCCCGGACGGTCCCCGAGAGGGCGGCGTCGGGCGCGCGGTGGGTGACGACGACGAGGGATGCCTCCCCGTCCTTACCCTGCTGACGGACGGTGTCGATCGACACCCCGTGCTCGGCGAAGACCGTCGCGACCTGGGCGAGCACGCCCGGCTTGTCGGCCACGTCGAGACTGATGTGGTACCGCGTCACGACCTCGCCCATGGCGCCGACCGGCAGCTGGGTGTAGGCGGACTCGCCCGGCCCGGTGGCCCCGGCGAGCTTGTTGCGGCAGACGGCGACCAGGTCGCCCAGGACGGCGGACGCGGTGGGCGCGCCGCCCGCGCCGGGACCGTAGAACATCAGCTGCCCGGCGGCCTCGGACTCGACGAAGACCGCGTTGTACGCCTCGCGGACGGAGGCCAGCGGATGGCTGAGCGGGATCATCGCCGGGTGGACCCGGGCGGTCACGGACTTGCCGTCGGCGGCCCGCTCGCAGATCGCCAGCAGCTTGACCGTACAGCCCATCCGCTTGGCGGAGGCGATGTCGGCGGCGGTGACCTCGGTCAGCCCCTCGCGGTGGACGTCGTCCAGCCGGACCCGGGTGTGGAAGGCGATCCCGGCCAGGATCGCGGCCTTGGCGGCGGCGTCGAAGCCCTCGACGTCGGCGGTGGGGTCGGCCTCGGCGTATCCGAGGGCGGTGGCCTCGTCCAGGGCCTCGGTGTAGCCGGCGCCGGAGCCGTCCATCTTGTCGAGGATGAAGTTGGTGGTGCCGTTGACGATGCCGAGGACCCGGTTGACCTTGTCGCCCGCGAGCGATTCGCGCAGCGGCCGGATCAGCGGGATGGCACCGGCGACGGCGGCCTCGAAGTAGAGGTCCTTGCCGTGCCGCTCGGCGGCGGCGTAGAGGGTGGTCCCGTCCTCGGCCAGCAGCGCCTTGTTCGCCGACACCACGGACGCGCCGTGCTCGAAGGCGGTGGTGATCAGGGTGCGGGCGGGCTCGATACCGCCGATGACCTCGATCACCACATCGATGTCGTCCCGTTTCACCAGGGCCGTGGCGTCGGTGGTGACCAGGGCCGGGTCGATGCCCTCGCGCACCTTGTCGGGGCGGCGGACGGCCACCCCCGCGAGCTCCACGGGGGCGCCGATCCGGGCCGCGAGGTCGTCGGCGTGCGTCGTCATGATGCGCGCCACCTCTGAGCCGACCACTCCACAGCCCAGCAGCGCCACCTTCAGCGGACGCGTACGCATCATCCGACCTCGTTTCTCAGCATTTCGGGTGGGACCAGTCTCACGCACCGGACAGCATTTTCTATGCTCCGTCCGGTATCCGAGACATCTATCTCCATCAACCGACATCGAGACGCAGCAGATCTTCCTCCGTCTCACGCCGGACGATCACCCGCGCCGCGCCCTCCGACACCGCCACGACGGGCGGGCGCAGCGCGTGGTTGTAGTTGCTGGCCATCGAGCGGCAGTAGGCGCCGGTGGCGGGGACGGCGATCAGATCGCCGGGGGCGAGGTCGGCCGGGAGGAAGGCGTCCTTGACCACGATGTCGCCGCTCTCGCAGTGCTTGCCGACGACCCGGCTGAGCATCGGGGCCGCGTCGGAGGTGCGGGAGACCAGGACGACGCTGTACTCGGCGTCGTAGAGCGCGGTGCGGATGTTGTCCGACATGCCGCCGTCGACGCTGACGTACGTCCGCAGCCCCTCCAGGGGCTTGATGGTGCCGACCTCGTAGAGGGTGAAGGCGGTGGGGCCGACGACGGCGCGGCCGGGCTCGACCGAGATCCGGGGGGTACGCAGCCCGGCGGCCTCGCACTCGCGGGTGACGATCTCGTGCAGGGCCTTGGCGATGTGACGCGGTTCACGGGGGTCGTCGCCCGGGACGTAGGCGATGCCGAGGCCGCCGCCGAGGTCGATCTCGGGCAGTTCGACGCCGTGCTCGTCGCGGACCCGCTTCAGCAGGCCGACGACGCGGTGGGCGGCGACCTCGAAGCCGGAGGTGTCGAAGATCTGCGAGCCGATGTGGGAGTGGACGCCGACCAGTTCGAGCCCGTCGAGGCCGAGGGCGCGGCGGACGGCTTCGGCGGCCTGGTCCCCGGCGAGCGGGATGCCGAACTTCTGGTCCTCGTGGGCGGTGGCGATGAACTCGTGGGTGTGCGCCTCGACGCCGACGGTGACCCGGATCAGTACCTTCTGCCGCTTGCCGAGCCGCTCGGCGATATGGGCGACCCGGACGATCTCCTGGAAGGAGTCGAGCACGATCCGGCCGACTCCGGCCTCGATCGACCGCTCGATCTCCTCGGGGGACTTGTTGTTGCCGTGGTACGCGATCCGCTCGGCGGGCATGCCCGCGTCGAGGGCGGTCCGCAGCTCGCCCGCGGAGCAGACGTCGAGGTTGAGGCCCTCCTCGTGCAGCCAGCGGACGACGGCCCGGCTGAGGAACGCCTTCCCGGCGTAGAAGACGTCGGCACCGGGTCCGAACGCCTCCGCCCAGGCGCGGCAGCGGGCCCGGAAGTCCTCCTCGTCGAGGAAGTAGCCGGGCGTGCCGAACTCCTCCGCCAGCCGGGTCACCGGAATCCCGCCGACGGTCACGACGCCGTCGGCGTCCCGGGTCACGGTCCTGGCCCAGATCGCCGGGTCGAGGGCGTTGAGGTCGGCGGGCGGCGCCGCGTAGTGCCCCTCGGGCAGGACATCGGCGTGCCGGGGCCCGGCGGGGTGTGCGGAACGGCTCATCGTCGTATCTCTTTCACCAATGGTCGGGTGCGCTGATGCCGAGCAGGGAGAGGCCACCGGCGAGCACCGCCCCGGCGGCTTCGGCGAGCGCGAGCCGGGAACGGTGGGCGGCCAGGGGTTTCTCCCCGCCGACGGGCAGTACGGCGGGCTGGAGCCCGAGCAGGGCGTCGGCGGTCCCCTCCAGATGCCGGGCGACCCGGTCGGGCGCCCGCAGCCGGGCGGCGGCGCTCAGGACGCCGGGGAAGTCGGCGATCCACCGCTCGGCGTCCGTCTCGGCGTACTCGGCCGGCTCCGCCCCGAACCCCAGGGCGGCGGCGTTCCGGCTCAGGGCGCGGGCCCGGGCGTGCGCGTACCGCACGGTGAAGAGGGGGTTGCTCTCGTGCTGCCGCAGCAGTCCGGCGTCCGCCCGCGCGGCGTCCTGCGCGGCGACGGAGAGAAAGGCCCAGCGGGTGGCGTCGGCGCCGAGGACGGCGGTGGTGTCGTGATGGTCGACGACGGGCGGCCGGCGTACCTGCCCGTCGGCGTCGCTTCCGTCGATACGGCGGAGCAGCCCGACGACCTCGTCCCAGACGACGGCCCGGCTCCCCGGAACGGGCGGGGTCAGGCGCCGCTCGTCGGCGACGGCCCGGACCGCCCGGTGCGCGCCGGCCACGATCTCGCGCTGCCGCCCGGCGGGATCCCCGCTCAGGGTGATGTTGAGGAACCCGGGCCCGGTGATCTCCACGGCGGCCACTCCCGGCCGGTCGGCGATCCGCTCCCGCAGCCGCTCGGCGACCACTCGCGGGGGCTCCCCGGCGTCCCCGGCGAGCCGCAGCGCGACCCCGGTGGCCCAGTCCCCGCACCCACCGGGCCGGGGCCGTTCCACCCGTACGTCATCGGGCACCGCGACCCGCAGCACACCGTCCTCCACCGCGCGGCACACGGCGTGGCGCACGGTACGGGAGAGCTGGGCGGGGGTCACGGGACCAGCGTAGGCGAGGAGGGGACCCGGGCAGCGACCCGTTTCGCCATCCGGTCAGCCCCGCGCACTCCCGGCCCGCCCGGCCCCGCGCCGGTCCTCCACGACGGGCGGCCCGTCGCACCCCGTCAACCGCCGCACGAGCCGTACGAGATCGGCGGGCTCGAAGGGCTTCGCCAGAAAGGCGTCCACCCCCGCGGCGATCCCGCTCTCCACCTCGTACTGCGTACAGGCGCTGATGATCGCCACCGGCAGATGCCGCGTCGCCGGATCCTCCCGCAGCCGCGCGGCGGTCCTCAGCCCGTCCAGCCGCGGCATCACGACATCCAGCGTCACCACATCCGGCCGCACCTCCCGCACGACCTCCAGGCACTCGGCACCATCGCCCGCGGTCACCACCTCGAAGCCCTCCAGCTCGAGATTGACCCTGATCAACTGCCGGATGACTCGATTGTCATCGACAACGAGCACCCGCCCGGACGCACCTGACACAACTCGAGAGTAGGTCGACGCCCGCGACCGCGTCCGGGTTTTCCCCACTTCCCCCCCCTCCGGGCGACCCCGCCCCGCCCGCCGGCGCCCCTCACCTCGCCGACCACGCCACCGAAATACCTGTTCACGGGCACCCTCGGAGAGCTGATAGTGTTCTACCTGTCGCCGAGGGAAACAGCCCGAGGCGGACAGTGCGCCCCCGTAGCTCAGGGGATAGAGCAACGGCCTCCGGAGCCGTGTGCGCAGGTTCGAATCCTGCCGGGGGCACTTCGCAGCTCAGGTTGGTCGGGCTGTCGTAGTGTCGAAAGAACGAAGGGCCGGACCCGGTGACATCGGGTCCGGCCCTTCGTCTTGCCCTCATGGCCTGACGAACACCCCTCTCACATCGCCCCTGACCTCGTTCGGGCCACCGGGCGGTGGCCCGAACGAGGTCAAGCACCTACTCGGGTTGGTGCGACGGAAGAAGGCTTTCCAGGTAGGCCTGTGTGGCCGGGTCGGTCGAGTAGAAGCGGGTACCCAGCGTGCCTCTGGTCGCGAGGACTCGGTAGATGTTGAGCGCGTACCGGAGGTACCGGTGCGGGGGCACCTCTTCGAACACGTCGTCATGGCTGGCGTCGGGGCGAGCCCGCCAGCGGCCGTCTCGGCGTATGAGGTCGTCGCCCATGATGACGACGTTGTAGGCGTACTCCATGCCCTGGGCCGTGTAGATGCAGCCCACTTGTCCATGGCCTCCGGTATCGGTCGCCCAGAACGGGCGGGCGGGCACACCCGGGTGGGCGGGGTTCGCCTTTTCGGCGGGCGAGTTCCAGGGCCGGGCCCAGGTCTGCCGACGGCCGTCCGCTTCCCATTCCAGAACGACTTCGGGCGGCAGGCGCGGTGTGGGTGTTCTGGTCCAGTGCCAGCAGAAACCTGCTGTGATGCGTGCGGTCGGGCCGCTGCTCACATGGGTTTCGACCCAGCGGCTGAACTGTTCGGGGTCATCGGCCAGGGCGAGGTCGTAGTCGCTGCCCTCCCAAGGTGCCGCCGTGCCGTCGGGCTGGAAGAGCTGGTCGACCCAGCGCAGGTATGCCTGGGATCCGTTGCAGCGGAACTGGGTGGTGAGGTCGATGTGCCGGAAGTCGTAGCCCGTGCTCATTGCGTAGCGTTCGAGTTCTTCGCGCGTAATGCCCTCGTTCGGGCGCACGATCTGGCGTTCGTCGAGGAAGAGGACGGTAATCGAGGCCCGGTCGATGAGCTTGCCGAGAGTGAACGGGAATCTGCTGGTCGGGGCGTCGGGATAGGTGCGAACCCGGTGGGCCTCGTCGATGAGGACCACACTCCCGGACGTCACCCCTACGGGAATCTTGTCGAGGAAGGTGGCGATGAGGCCGCGGGAGACCTCCCCTACGATGCGCTTCAGTTGGTGCGTGAGCGTACCCGAGGGGCACAGCAGTCGCGGGTTGGTGTCGGGGCGGACGCAAAGATCTCCCATGATCCGCCCGGCGATGACGGTCTTACCGGTCCCCGGGCCGCCGGTCACCACGATGATGCTCTTCGTGCCGTGTGTCCGGGCCGTCTCGACGGCATGCAGTACCTCCTGCCGAGCGAGATCCTGTTCGCCGATCAGTGTGAGGGCGTCATTGCCTTCGATCGCCTTGCCCATGCGTGACAACAGTCCGGGGTTGGGGCGGTGCTCCGCGTTCAGCAGTTCACCGCGCCGGACCGGGGAGGCCGGCCGAAGGTCCGCACAGCCCAGCCGCTCGGCAAGCGCGGCTGCCGATGGAGTGGCGGTCAGGTCACCTCGGCCCAGTACCGGAAAGTCTCTGGAGGGACCGGCCTCTGCAAGCTCACGGAGCCGGTCGATCAGAGGGGCCTCGGCGTCATGGAGGACCGCGACCCCTCGTACGAGCAACGGAATTTCCTCTCGCGCTACCCAATCCTTCAGGTATTGCGCATAACACCCGACTTGTCGGGCGGGGTGCTGCACGTCACGTGCGCCGACCCGGAGAACGCCGCGGCGGAGCAAACTGCTCTCGGCTTTGGTCCACTGCTTGAGCTCGATCACGACTGTGCACAGGCGGCCGTCCGGAGCCTCGCCGAGGAGAAGGGCGTCGATGCGTTGTCCCGTCGCGGGGAGGGAGTACTCCAGCAGAATGTGAAGGTCTCCGAGGCCCGCACGGACCAAAGTGTCCATGAGTGCGGGCCAGCTGAAGCGCCAACTTCTGACCTCCTCCCAATTCGGCGCAACTCCGAATCCGGCCACGAACCGCCGCTGGGCTTCGACGATGAAATCCGGCTGATTGACCCTTGGCGCGAGTTCCGCGACCGACCCTTCGTACAGATGCATGGCGTGACCTATATCAGCAGTCGTCGACAGCCCGACCACACACACCCAGACACGGAGGTTCTGTGCAAAGCTCGCTCACCCGCATCGATCTCATTTGAAAGCGCCTCTTGCCGCGAAGTTCGCTTCGGCCCGGACACACTGTGGACGGTTAGTGCTTTCGATACCTACTCGGGGTCCCGCCGAGCCTTCATCCGGTACAAGTCCCGCGCCGCGAACCGTATGCACCATCTCGCCACCTGACCCGACTATTCAGAGAGACGCTGCAGAGCGACGCGGAGCGACTGCTGGTCACCAGCCGCGCAGACACAGGTCCCGGTGGTAGGCGACGTACTCGGGGTTGATCCGGTGTCGGCGGGTGAGTTCCCACCTCGCCTCGCCGCTGCTCGTCAGGCGCACTGACCAGTGTTCGTCGATGAAGATGCTGAAGGTGTCGAACTGCTTGTGGTGATTGGGGCAGAGACAGAGCAGGTTCTCCAGCACGTCCGGGCCGAGGTGAGGACTTCCCAGGCCCTGGATGTGAGCGGCCTCGCTGTAGGGGCCGCCGCGTGTTTCCAGGGGTTCACCGCATACCTGGCAAACGCTCCCGTAGAGATCCTTGACCAGCGCAGCCGTCTGCCGATCGCGGTCGGGCTGCGAACCGCTCCTGGGGCGTCGGCCCACGGGAGCCGGGCCCGCGTCCTCCTCGGACCGGCCGCCCGCACTCAGGTAGCCGTCGAGGCCGGTCCGCTCGAGCAATGCCGTCCGGTCCGTCTCCGTGCCGGAGAGATGGCTGGAGAGCACGAGGTCGACCGCCTGGGCACGACTCCGGGCGTTCTTGAGCAGCTTGGCCGCGTCCTCGCTCAGGCCGCCCCGGGCCCGGGCCCTGCGCAGGGCGGCCGCAGAGATCTCGAGGTCCGCCCCGGTGTCCCCTCGCACCTCCCACAACCCGCCCGCCTGGAGGAGTCGGAACGGCCGCTCGGCTGCGACGCTCTCGCCCTCGTTTCCGAACGCTTTCAGGAGGGACCCGACCTCCTGCTCGAGCTCGGTCCAGGGAGCCAGCCGGTCCCGCTGCTCGACGAGCCGCCCGATGGACCAGAGCAAAGCGACTGACTGCTGCGCCGGGTCGATCTCGAGCGACCTGATTGTCCGAAACAGGGTGTCGCGAGTGAGGCCGGACTTCGAGAGGCGCGGGGCCGGGACGGCGGGCGGCCGCTCACCGCGGAGCAGAGCATCGATGGCCAATGCCTCCTTGCCGCTCCGCCCGATGAGCGACTGAACGAAATCCTTCTTCTCCCAACCGATCGCCTTGGTCAGTTCGGGAATCGGAACGGCGAGCGTCTCCACGTCGTCCACCGCGTACATGTACTCCCAGAGTTTGCCTTCCGGGTCCTGACCCCAGATCTTCTCGGCCAGGGCGGGGTTCCGGAAGACCAGGACCACCTTGGCCCGGGCTATGGCAACCCCCTCGGAGAGGAAGAGCACCTCGTCCCCGGGAGACATGGTGTCGATCGCCTTGTTCTTGCTGTGCCCCGCACTGGCTGCTCGGATCGATCCCCAGAACCGGGCTACACGCTGCGAGAACAGTGCGCGCAGGTCCTCCGCCTCGCTGCCCAGAAGGTCCCCGTACTCGGGATCGGTGAGGTCGATGCCCGCTTCGACGGAGTGGGCATAGTGCTTCTTCCCCTGGAGCCTCGGGCCCCCGATCGGCTGCAGCAGCCACTGGCGGGTGGTGTCCACGTGGGCAGTGCTCATCGATTGCGTCCGGTTACCCCTCGTCATAACGATCACATTAGTCATACGATCCGACAATGCGGAGCTGTGGAGAGCGCCTTCGTGCGCCCGTTCCGTCCGAACTCAGCCGTTACGATTTCGAGTGCGCGGCGATAGACCTCCGCGACAAGCCACAGAACGCCGAAAATCATCACAAAGAGGGTTGCGCATGCGGGACGGCCGGTGGACGACGGTCACCGAATCCGAGTTCACGCACGAGCAGCGCGGCCTCCAGGCCATCCAGCAGGAGCTCAAGGACCACGATCCGTGGCGGGCCTGGTCGAACTTCACCTTCACCGCGGGCACGGGTCATGTCCGTGAAGTCGATCTCCTGGTGATCGCACCGGGCGGGGTGCATCTGATCGAGCTCAAGGACTGGCACGGTTCCGTCGAGTCCCGCAACGGCTCCTGGCTGCAGACCCAGCCGGGCGGCCGCCAGATCTCCCACGGCAATCCGCTGCACCTGGCCAACAAGAAGGCCAAGGAGCTGGCCTCCCTCCTCAAGAGCCACGGCGCACAGGTGTGGGTCTCGGAAGCGGTCTGCTTCACCGACGACTCCCTGCGCAATCTGCTGCCCGCCCACCATCAGCACGGCATCCACACCGTGCGGCAGCTCGTCGGGATGCTGGAGGAGCCGCCGCGGGAGGAGCGTCGCCGGATCGACGCGCCCCGCTCCCGCCGGATCGCCGCGGCCCTGGAGCAGATCGGCATCGCCCGCAGCGACGCGGAGTTCAAGGTCGGCCCCTACCTGCTGAACCGGAAGTCCTTCGACTCGGGTCCCACCTGGGCCGACTATCTGGCCCGCCACAGCGAGCTGCCGGAGGCCGCCCGTATCCGCGTCTATCTGCGCGAGCGCGGATCCGACAGCGGACACCGCGCCTCGGTGGAGCGTGCCGCCCGCCGGGAGGCCGCCGTGCTGCGCGGTTTCCGCCACCGGGGCGTGGTCCAGCTCAAGCAGTACGACCCGACCGGCCACTCCGCGGGCCCGGCGCTGATCTTCGACTTCGATCCGCGGACGCTGCGCCTCGACGAGTACCTCGTGCAGTACGGCGAGAAGCTGGACGTACTGTCCCGGATGGCCCTGGTGCGCCAGCTCGCCGAGACCATGCGTTCCGCGCACGGGCGCAGGCTCTACCACCGGACGCTCGCCGCCCGTGCCGTCCATGTCGCTCCCGGTGGCCGGGACCGTGGGGAGGCCGGCTGGCTCACCCCGTATCTGCAGATCTCCGACTGGCAGGTCGCGGTCCAGCGCGTACCCGGCCAGGCGGGGGCGAGCGCGGGCGGCGACCGGCACGCGCCGACGACCTTCTCCCACGCCGGTGCACATCTGGCGGAGGGTGCGGACCCCTATCTCGCCCCCGAGCTGACTGCAGCCAGGCCGGACCCGGTGGCCCTGGACGTCTACGGTCTGGGGGTCCTTACCTATCTGCTGGCCACCGGGAAGGCGCCGGCCGCCAGCCAGGCGGAGCTGATGGCCCGCTACGAGGCGGGCGAGGGCCTGCGTCCCAGCGCGGTCGTGGACGGTCTGTCGGAGTTCATCGACGAGCTCGTCCAGGCTGCGACCGCCTACCAGGTGTCGGACCGGCTGACCTCGGTCGACGATTTCCTGGAGATGCTGGAAGTCGTCGAGGACACCCTGACGGAGCCGACGGCCGACCCCGGGCCTGCGGCTGCCGAAGCTCCGGTCGAACCGGAGCCGGAGGTCGCGAAGGCGGAGCCCCGGCCCGTCGAGGAGAAGGACCCGCTGGAAGCGGTGGCGGGCGATGTTCTGGCTGGCCGCTGGGAGATCCGGCGACGCCTGGGCACCGGCTCGACCAGCCGGGCCTTCCTCGTACGGGACCTCACGGCCGGACCCGACGTCCCCTTCGCGAAGTCCCTGGCCGTCCTCAAAGTGGCCGTCTCGGAGCGCAGCAATGACGTCCTGGTGCGCGAGGCATCAGTCATGGGCCAGCTGCGCCCGCACTCGGGGATCATCCGGCTGATCGAGCCCGAGCCGCAGCGGATCGGTCCGCGCACCGTCCTGATCATGGAGTACGTCGGCGACGAGCGGGATCCCGGTGACGAGCCCGCCGCGCCCGGCTCGACCAGGACCCGTCGCCGCGAGGAAACCGTGGCCCGGCAGCTCCGCGATCTCGGCCGTCTTACGGTCGACCAGCTGGAGGCTTACGGCGACTACCTCTTCGGCGCGGTGGACTTCCTGGAGGGCGAGGGCGTCTGGCACCGGGACATCAAGCCCGACAACATCGCGATCCGGGTCCGCCGCAACCGCACCCGCGAACTCGTATTGATCGACTTCTCGCTCGCGGGCTTCCCGGTACAGGAGACCGAGGCCGGGACCGAGGGCTATCTCGACCCGTTCATCGGCACCCTCACCGACCGCTCCGTGTACGACGCCCACGCGGAGCGGTACGCGCTCGCCGTCACCCTGCACGAGATGGCATCGCGCGAGCTGCCGGTCTGGGGTGGTGGAGCCGTGCTGGCCCGCCAGACCGACGCAAAGGACGAGCCGTACCCGTCGATCGCCGCCGACGCCTTCGACTCCGCGGTCCGCGCGGGACTGGTGGAGTTCTTCCGCAAGGCCCTGCACCGGGACGCGGCCCGGCGTTTCCCCGAGCTGAAGCCGATGCGGGACGCCTGGAAGCGGATCTTCCTCGCGATGGACGAGGCCAAGCCGTCGAGCAAGGCGAAGCGGCCGGCCGAGGCGCCGGGGGCGCAGGATGCCCGGCGCGGTCCCGCCGTGATCGCCGACGCGGAGGAGGAGACCGCCGAGGAGCAGCGCGACCGGCTGGCCGCCGCGGTGGAGCGTACGACCCCGCTCTCCGCCGCCGGTCTGAGTCCGGCCGCCGAGTCCTTCGTCTACAGCCTCCGCGTCAACGAGGTCGGCCAGCTCCTCGACTACTCCCGCGGCTCTCTCGTCAACGCGCCGGGCCTGGGCGCGAAGACCCGTAAGGAGGTTCTGGCCCGGATCAAGCAGTGGCGGAAGCTCCTGGCGCAGCAGCCCGTGGCACCCCTGACGCCGCAGGGCCGCAAGGCCGCGAAGCAGGAGCTGTCGAACGCCGAGACAGCGGTGGCCGAGTCCCTGGTGGACACGGACGGCGGCAAGGACATCGCCGAGCGGAACCTCCGCCGAATCAGTCTGGACACCCTGGCCACCATCTTCGTGCCGGAGTTGAAGAAGAACGGTTCGAACCGCAACGAGTGCGAAATGGTGCGGCTGCTGCTGCGGATCCCCGATGAGCAGGGCGCGCCCGGTATCGGCGTCTGGCCGATGCAGAAGGACGTTGCACAGATGCTGGGAGTCACTCCGTCGAGTGTCTCCCTGATGCTGAAGGAGCAGCGCCGACGGTGGCGGCAGCGGCCGGCCGTGCAGAGCCTGCGCGCCGAGGTTCTCGAGCTGCTGCGCTCCATGGGCCGGGTGGCGTCGGCCGCGGAGGTCGCCGACGCGCTGGCAGTCCGCCGGGGTACGGAGTTGCTTGAGCTCGCCCAGCGGCGGGCGATGGGGCTGGCCGCGGTGCGGGCGGTGGTGGAGATGGAGGAGGCCGCACCGGCGGAGGCCGAGTTCCAGCACGCCCTCAACCGCCAGGCCGCCGACGAGGCCCGACGCACGGGACTGCTGGCTCTGGAGGTCGGCGAGAACGACCCGCCGGAGACACCGTCCGGGCCCGGCCTGCTGGCCTACGCGACGCGGCTGGGCAAGGTCGCGAACCGCCTCGCGAAGCTGGACACCCTGCCCACGGCCGCCACCGTGCTGGCCGAGCTGGACGCCGTTCCGCCGCCGAGCGCGGCCGGGGTCGGCTGGGACGAACGCCGCCTGGTCGAGATCGCGGCTGCCGCCTCCCACGGTGCCGCCGCCACACCCCGGCTGGAAATCTATCCACGCGAGCTGCCGCTGGTACGAGCGCTGCGGCTGACCCAGGCCGGTCTCGTACGTCTTACCCCCGGTCTGGAGCGCGACCGCCAGCCGGGTCTGACCGCCGAGGACGTCCACGAGCGGGTCCGGGCCCGGTTCCCGGAGCTGCTGGACCCCCGTAGTGGAAGCACCCTGCCGACCGGCGGCCCGCTGACGAAGGCGCTCAGGGACGCGGGTTTCGACCTGGAGCTGTCGTCCCGCGCGGGCACCCCCGTCTCGCGCTATCTGCCGAGGCAGCGCAAGGACGATTCGACGTTCGTGTCCTTCGTCGACCGGCGCCGGCCCACGGCGACCCTGTCCGCGCACCGGTACATCGACGATCCTCAGCTCGCGGACGCGGTGGCGGCGGAGGAGCGGTTGCTGTCCTCTGCCTCCCGGGACGGTTTCCGGGTGCTGACCGTGCCGGTGACCCTGACGCCGAGGGCGGTACGGGAGCTGGCGGGCGAGCGCTTCCGGGCGGAGGCGGTCTCGGTGACCGGGCTCTTCCTGGACGCCCTGCACAGGCTGGTGGACCAGCGGCCGAGGCCGACCTGGGAGACCCTGTTGCGTGCGGATGTGGCGGAGCCAGGTTCGAAGGCCGCGCTGAAGTTCGCGGAGTACGCGGCGACGGCCTGGGGCGCGGTGGAGCCGCGGCTGACCGCCGGGCTGGCCGGGTCTCCCGGGTCTCCGTTGCTGCTGACGGATGCCGGAGTGCTGGCGCGCTATGACGCCATGGGTGTACTGGACAGGCTGGCGGAGCGGGCCCGGGGCGGGAGGCGGGGGCTGTGGCTGCTGTGCCCGCAGAACGATCCGGCCCGTCCGCCTAGGCTGGGAACGGTAGCCGTGCCGCATCAGGCAGGGCTGGGCGAGTGGATTCCGCTGCCGAACGCGTGGGTGGAGAACCACCACCGTTCGACCGCGCAGGGGTGATGCTGGATGACGGGAGACCTGTCGACGTGATCGACCGCAAGAAGCTGCTGACCGACCTCACCAAGCAGGTCAAGGCGGCCGAGATCGACCTGGCCGCGCAGGTCAAGGACGGCGAGACCACGCTCAAGCCACTGCGCGCCGAGCACACGAAGCTGGTGAAGGCCGACGCGGGCACTCCGGTCTGGATGGCGTGGGTGCCGGAGCAGCTCGGCAGCATGCCGACGGACCGCGCGGACCGCGCCATGGTGGCCGGGCGGCTGCGGGCCGAGTACGACCAAGCGTTCAAGCTCGGACGCACGGCGGCGACCTGGAACGCCTGGCTGGACGAGCGGGTCACCCAGGTCGCGGTGGCCTGGGTGCTGGGCACTGTCTTCGTGCGCTTCTGCGAGGACAACCGGCTGATCCCCGAGCCCTACCTGGCCGCGGCCGAGCCCGAGCGCCGCGATCTCGCGGAGGCGCGGTACGCGCAGTACATCGAGGTGGAGCAGGACCCGACGTTCCGAGGCTGGCTGGAGCGTGCCTTCGAGGAGCTGGGTGCCGGTGAGGCCGGCAAGCTGCTCTTCAACCGTCGGCACAACCCGCTGTTCCAGATCCCGCTGTCCCACGACGGCGCGCGGGCGCTGGTGGAGTTCTGGCGCGAGCGGGACGCGGACGACGCTCTCGTCCACGACTTCACTGACCCGCTGAACGCGGACGGTACGGAGGGCTGGGACACCCGCTTCCTGGGCGACCTGTACCAGGATCTTTCGGAGGCGGCCCGGAAGACGTACGCGCTGCTCCAGACGCCGGAGTTCGTGGAGGACTTTATCCTCCAGCGGACGATGGACCCGGTGATCCGCGAGATGGGCGGCACCGTCGACAAGCTGAAGATGATCGACCCGACGTGCGGGTCGGGCCACTTCGTGCTGGGCGCGTTCGCCCGCATGCTGAAGGTGCTGACGAAGCGGGGCATCGGGCAGGACCCGCACGAGCGCGTCAAGATCGCGCTGGATGCGGTGCATGGGGTGGACCTGAATCCGTTCGCGGTGGCGATTGCGCGGTTCCGGCTGCTGATGGCAGCGATGGCGGCGGCGAATATTCGTACGTTGCGGGATGCGGCGCGGTACGACTGGCCGGTTCACTTGGCGGTGGGGGACTCACTGATCAAGGCGCGGCAGCTTGAGTTCGGGGTGAAGGACGCAAACGGCCAGGGCGAGCTGGTTTTCGTTGACCCAGAGGAGCAAAGGGACGAACTGGCCTACTTCTCTTACGCAACAGAGGACGTCCACGAACACAAGGGCATTTTGGAGCAGGGGCGGTATGACGTGGTAGTGGGAAACCCTCCATACATCACCGTCAAAGATAGAAAACTGAACGCGCTTTACCGGGACCTCTACAAGTCATGTTCGGGAGCATACGCACTGTCCGTGCCATTCGCCGAACGATTCTTTCAGCTGGCAAGGACAGGCGAACCGAGCGGGCATCATTTTGGGATGGTCGGCCAGATCACATCGAATTCCTTCATGAAAAGAGAGTTCGGCGCCAAACTGATCGAGGAGTACTTCGCACACAAGGTTGAGCTCAGCGAGGTAATCGACACATCAGGGGCATACATTCCCGGCCATGGCACACCCACTGTAATTCTAATTGGACGTCGCCGATCCGGCAATTCCCGCACGAGTACCATCCGCACCATTCGCAGCGTACGAGGCGAACCTGAAGTTCCCAACCAGGCCGAGAGAGGACTCGTATGGAATGCTATAACGTCCCAAATCGACCTCCCAGGATCAACGAGTAGGTGGGTATCAGCAGGAGACCTTGAAAGGGAATTCCATTTTGCAAAGCACCCCTGGATCCTGACAGACGGCGGCCTGGAAATGCTCGAAGAGATCGAGAGGTCATCGAGCGGACATCTAGCAAAGATTACCCAGAGCGTCGGAGCCGGAGCAGTCACGCGAGAGGACAGCGCTTACATGGTAGGCGCCGACTACCTCAGGCGCCGTTGCGTACCCGCAACACACCAACGCCCCTTGGTCGACGGAACAGAAATTCGCGACTACTCGATCAACAACCCCACATTCGCCTTTTGGCCATATTCCGAAGAAACACTTGAACCAGAGGCGCCTGACCCGGTACGGAAAGCTCTTTGGCCCACAAAGAGGATCCTGAGCGAGCGAACAGCTTTTGGAAAAACTCAAACCGGGCGCGGCTTGAAATGGTTTGAGTACTCAATGTTCTTCCCTGAGCGCTACAAGATCCAGCCCAGCATCACCTTCGCATTCGTGGCGACGCATAATCACTTCACCATCAGCCGAAGTGCCAACGTATTCCAGCACTCATCTCTGGTAATCAATTTTCGCGAGAATCCTTCCGAAGAGTACCTCATCGGACTTCTCGGGATCCTCGGCAGCTCCGTCACCTGCTTCTGGCTCAAGCAAGTATGTCACGACAAGGGGCACGGAGGAATCGGCGGGGGGATTGCCAGCGAAGACTGGGAGAAATTCTACGAATTCACTGGGACCAGACTCGAATCTCTCCCTCTCCCAAAAGAACAACCAATCGCCTTGGCATCCGCCGTAGACAGTCACTCTCAAGCGATCGCTGGCATTAGATCCACCACCCTTTACAGAGAAGGAGGAATTACCCCCACAGTCGCTAGCCTCAGAGAATTTCGCGAGGTTTGGGATTCAAATCGATCACAGATGATTGCGCTGCAAGAGGAGCTCGACTGGCAGGTTTATTCGCTATACAATCTTCACTCCGAGGATCTGCGCGCGCCCGAGGCAGACGTTCCCGAGCTTGCACTTGGCGAGCGGGCATTCGAGATTGTGCTTGCGCGGCAGGTTGCAGCCGGTGAAGCCTCCGGTGAGTGGTTTAAGCGGCACTGGTCCACGCCCATCACCGAGCTGCCCGAGCACTGGTCCGACGCCTACAGGGCTGTCGTGCAGAAGCGCATCCATGTCATCGAGACCAGCCGTGCCATCGGCATGATCGAGCGGCCCGAGTACAAGCGTCGCTGGGCCACCGAAGGGTGGGACGCGCTTCAGGACAAGGCTCTGCGGGCGTGGCTGCTCGATCGGATTGAGAAGCGCGAGCACTGGTACGACGAGAATGGGCAGCCCGCCATCCTCAGCCGTGCACAGCTCACCGACGTGCTCTCGCGCGACGAGGACTTCGTGTCCGTCGCGGAGATCTATGCGCCCCGCAAGGAGCTCGCAGACGTCGTTTCCGCCCTCCTCGCCGATGAGCACGTTCCCTTCCTCTCCGCGCTCCGCTACAAGCCCGCCGCCCTGAAGAAGCGAGCCGACTGGGAGCACGTCTGGGACCTCCAGCGTGAGGAGGACGCCGCGGCGGACGAGGGTGAGAAGCGCAGGATCCGCGACAGCATCCCCGTACCGCCGAAGTACACCTCCGCCGACTTCCTCAAGCCGTCCTACTGGCGGGCGCGAGGCAAGCTCGACGTGCCCAAGGAGCGGTTCATCTCGTACGCGACCGGCGCGATCTCCGGGACGCCCGAGCTGTTCGGCTGGGCCGGCTGGGATCACCGGGAGCAGGCGCAGGCGCTTGCCGCGTACTTCACCAATCACGGTGAGCTGTCGAAGGAGGAGATGACTCCGCTCCTCGCGGGGCTCCTCGAACTGCAGCCCTGGCTCACCCAGTGGCACAACGAGTTCGACGTTCTGTACAGCGGCTCCCCCGCAGCCTTCTTCGACGGTTACCGCGCCACCCAGCAGGGCGAACTCGGCCTCACCGACGACGACCTCCGCAACTGGCGGCCCGCAGCGGCGGCGCGCGGTCGGCGCTCCGCCAAGAGCTGATCACTCCGGGCTGTCCTTCCCGTCCCGGGACGGGAAGGACAGCCCGGAGCCGCGTACCGCAAGCGGTTCATGGGCGGGCACCCGCAGCGGGGGTCCATCGGCCAGGCCGAGGACAACGACCACACCTCCGGTCGCCTGCTGTTCCGACCGGACGCTGCGAATCGTGCGCCACTCACCCCAGAGCCGCACCGACTGGCCACTCCGCACCGCGATAGCCGCGATCTCCCGGGTAGCGGGGCACGGCACCAGGCCAGGAGCCTTCAGCTCGGACCACACCGTCTTGCCGATCCCGCCCACCCGCTGATCAACACCCCAGCGGTGGCTCAGCTCCTCCACGATCGACAGCCCCCGGCCATGGGGATCGTCGTCGTCCGGGACCTTCAGCTCGGGCCGCCCTGCCCCGGCATCGCTCACCTCCAGCCGCAGCAAGCCCTCCGTAGCCGAATGCGTGATCCGCACACCGACCTGGCGGTCCTTCGGCACACGGACCCGGAGGGCATTGGTGACCAGTTCCGAGATCACCAGCTCCGCCGTGTGCAGCAACTCGTCCCCGGCACCCCAACCGGCGAGTACCGCGTGCAACGCGGATCGTGCCCTGGGCACGCTGCGCGGTCGCCGCGACAGCCGGAAGTGGACGTCGATCTGTGCAGCCATGACAGCTCCCAAGAGATCGATGTACGCCAAGCCGCGTCGTCACCGATGCGGCACAAGGAGATTGCCGGGCAAACGACGATCCATGCAACGTTGAATGCATATCTAGCGCATGATTCATCCAATCGGGTAGTTCTAACGCGGTGAGTCGTCGCCGTCTGGTAGGGAGTGACCCATGCCAAACGTGAAGCCATCCACCGTCCTGGGGCGCCAACTCGGCGATGAACTGAGGCGTTCCAGGGAAGCCGCGGGACTGACCACCACGGCTGCCGCCGACGTGCTGGACTGCACGAAGGGGAAGATCAGCCGCATAGAGAACGGACACGTCCCCGTTCGCACACCGGACCTCATCGCTCTGATGCAGGCGTACGGAGTGACGGACGCGGAAACGGTGGAACGGCTGACTTCGCTCGCACTGAGGGCGAACCGCAGACGGCGCGAGGGTTGGTGGCACGAGTACGCCTCAGTTCTCAGTGACGCGTACCGCGACCAGATCGAGACCGAGTCGATCTGCGCCGGCATTCGCACCTACCAAGTGCAGTTGATCCCGGGGCTGCTGCAGACCCCCGAGTACGGGCGCGCCGTGACCGTGGCCTCACGTGCCTGGCGGACAGCCGAGGAGATCGACCGATTCGTCGAGGTCCGGCTCGCCCGGCAGGAGCGTCTGACCGGCGAGAATCCGATCGAATTCTGGGCGGTGCTCGCGGAAGGCGTCCTGCACCAGCAGGTCGGCGGACCAGCGATCATGGCAGCACAGTTGGAGCACCTGCTGGCGATGGCGCAGCAGCCCAACATCACCATTCAGGTACTGCCGTTCTCGCGCGGTGCCCACTCCGGAATGTTCGGCCCGTACGTGCTCATGAGCTTTCCCCAGCTCGCCTCTCTCGATCTCGTGCTCACCGAGGCGCCTACCGGCAACATCTGGATGGAGCGGGAGCCGGAAGTCGCCCAGTATCGAGCGCTCTTTGACGACGCGCGCATGACAGCATTGCCGCCAGCGGAGTCCCTGGCACTGATCCAGCGCGTCACCAAGGAGCACAAGACATGATCAAAGAAGGCCCGGCGGCAGTCGATAGCGACGACATAGCCTGCTGGCGTACGAGCAGCTACAGCGGCGGGCAAGGTGACTGTGTCGAGATCGCCGACAACATCCCCGGTGCCATCCCCGTCCGTGACAGCAAACGCCCCACCGGGCCCGTGATCACCTTTACCCCCCGCGCCTGGGAGGCGTTCGTCACGCGCCTCGGCTGACCTGCTCCGGCCTGGTGCAACCCTGCTTCTTTTCTTTATGCACCGAGGTACGATCGGCCGTGGTCCGCGGCCTGCCCGGACCCCGGCGGCGCCTCCGTCGAGTACCTCCCGGGGTCACCCGTACACCACGCGTGACGGCCTCGGCGATCCGCGCCGTCGAACCCTCCCCTCGCAGGACGACGACGCCGGAAACAGGAGACGCGCACCAGACATGGCCTCGAACGCCAACGCCGCCACAGCCCCCCTGCTTCGCGATGTGATCGACATCAAGACGTCGATCTCCACCTCCGACTTCGTCCTCAAGCTCGCCGAGGCGGTGACCGAGGCAGGGGCCGAGCGGGCGCTCCGTGACTATGTAGTGACCGAGCGGCTGCTGGACAACTTCGACGAGGCGCTCGGGCTGATCAAGGCCGCTCTCGACGGACAGACCTCGAAGGCCGCCTACCTCCACGGATCCTTCGGTTCCGGTAAGTCGCACTTCATGGCCGTCCTCCACTCGCTGCTCCGCGGTGACCGGGTCGCTCTCTCCCGCAACGAGTTCGACCCGGTCCTCGCCAAGCACGAGTGGCTGAGTGTGGAGCGCAAGCGGTTCCTGCTCGTCCCGTACCACATGCTCGGGGCGAAGTCCCTGGAGCAGCGGGTCCTCGGCGGCTATGTCAGCCATGTCAAGAAACTGCACCCGGAAGCCCCGACCCCCCAGGTCTACCGGACCGACGCGCTCTTCGAGGACATCCGCTCCCACCGGCAGCGGATGGGTGACGATGCCTTCATTTCCGGGCTCGCCGGAGCCGAGGGTGCCGAGGACGACGGCGACGACGAGTGGGGTGACGCCTTCTCCTGGACCCCTGACCTCCTGGACACCGCGCTGGTCGCCGAGGAGCTGGACGGCGGCGAGACCAATCTCAACCTGGTGAACCCGACCACGCCCGCCGAACTGCGCGCCAAGCTGGTGCACGATGCCAGCACCACATGGTTCCCCGGGTTCGCCAAGAACGCCGTCGAGGACGAGTACGGCTTCATCTCGCTCGACGCTGGCCTCGCCGTGATCGCCGAGCACGCGAAGTCGCTCGGCTACGACGGGCTCATCCTCTTCATGGACGAGCTGATCCTCTGGCTGGCCAACCGCATCCACGACCAGCGGTTCGTCTCCCGTGAGGCCGACAAGATCACCAACTTTGTGGAGGGTGCCGACTCCCGCCGCGCCATCCCGATCGTGTCGTTCATCGCCCGGCAGCGGGACCTGCGCGAGCTGGTCGGCGAGGAAACCTCCGGCGCCGCGGAGACGGCGATCCAGGACAGCCTCAACCTCGCCTCCGGCCGGTTCGACAAGATCACCCTGGAGGACCGCAACCTCCCGCAGATCGCCAACGCACGCCTGCTGCGCCCCAAGGACGCCGAAGCCGCCGCCAAGCTCGACGCGGCCTTTGCGAAGATCAAGCGGGTCGGCCCCCAGGTCTGGGACACCCTGCTCGGCTCCGACGAGGGAACCACCGGTGCCGACGAGGACTCGTTCCGGCTGACGTATCCCTTCTCCCCCGCTTTCATGGACACCCTGGTCCATATCTCGTCGGCGCTCCAGCGCTCCCGTACAGGTCTGAAGCTGATGGGCCAGCTCCTCGCCGACCACCGGGACGACGCCACCCTCGAGGGCCTCATTCCGCTCGGTGACCTCTACCCGGTGATCGCCGACGGCGGTGACAAGCCGTTCGTGGACAGTCTGAAGGCGGAGTTCCAGGCCGCCGACAAGCTGTACCGCACCAAGCTGCGCCCGCACCTCCTCGCCACGTACGACGTCACCGAAGAGGACATCGAGCGGTACCGGCACCGCCGCGGCACGATCACCGATCCGCAGCTCACGGGCCGCTGCACGGGCTTCGTCGGCGACAACCGGCTGATCTGCACCCTCCTTCTGTCTGCTCTGGCTCCCAGCGTCCCCGCCCTGCGCGATCTGACCCTGCGCAGACTCAGCGCCCTCAACCACGGTTCGGTCCTCTCCCCCATCCCGGGCGCCGAGGTCGGAGTGATCAAGGCCAAGGTCGCCGACTGGTCCGCGCGCTTCGTCGAGATCAAGCCCATCGGTACCGACACCAACCCCGGGGTCCGCCTGGAGCTGGCCGGTGTCGACGTGGACTCGGTCATCGCCAACGCCAACGTCAACAACAACCCGTCCAACCGCCGGTCCCTGGCCAAGCGGCTGCTGGCCGAGGAGCTGCGGGTCCAGCGCCAGGACCAGCTCGGCGACGCCGACGAGCTGCGACTGGTATGGCGCGGGTCGAGCCGGACCGCGGAGGTCGTCTTCGGTGACGCCGCGAACACCGACACCATGCCCGACCACGTCTTCGTACCGGACCGCGAAGGCCAGTGGCGCCTGATCGTCGACCTGCCGTACGACGAGAGCTCGCATTCGGCCCGCGAAGCGGCCAACCGTCTGGAGCGGCTCCGGGAACGGCCTGGTCTGGCGCCGCAGACCATCGCATGGATCCCCACGCGTCTGTCGGCGGCCCGTTTCCAGGACTTCCAGCGGCTGGTCACCATCGACTACGCCCTGGCCGACGAGCGCCGTTTCGACACCCAGTACGCCCAGCACCTCAACGCCGACAACAGGGCCCGTGCCAAGGCCCTGCTGCAGGGACAACGAGAAAACCTCCGGAAGACCGTGAAGGCGGCCTTCCGGCAGGCGTACGGCTGCGCGCAGAAGGTGCCCGCCGATGTCGACACGTCCTTCGAGGACCATTTCGCGTCGCTGCGCGAGGTGCCCGACCTCCGGGTCTCGGTCGGCCAGTCCCTCGGGGACGCCATTCGGCACATCGCCTCGAAGGCGCTGGCGCAGCAGTTCCCCGCGCACCCCGATCTGGACCCCGACAACACCGGCACCTCCTTCAAGACCGCGGATGTGCGTACCGTCTTCGGCTATGTTCGGGCGGCTGCCGAAGCCGGTGATCGGCAGGCCGAGGTCCAGGCAAAGGACCGGACGGCGATGCGGCGCCTCGCCGAGCCGCTTCAGCTGGGCCAGCAGAAGGAGGCGTACTTCCGGCTGTCGACCCGCTGGGTGGAGCATTTCGCGCTGCAGGCCCGCACCGACGGCGGTCCCGGTGATCTGACCGTCGTCAAGCTCACCGACTGGATCGACAAGCCGCAGCCGATGGGGCTCGACCCGCTGCTGGCGAACCTGGTGATCTCCGCGTACGCGGAGATGGACGACCGGGTGTGGGTACGGGCCGGATCTCCGCTGGACCCGTCGCCCGAACCGGCCGGAGTCAAGCCCATCGACGCCCTGCGCACCCAGCCGCTGCCCGACGAAGAGGCGTGGGAGGAGGCGGGACGGAGGTCCTGGGACATCTTCGGCCAGAAGCCGCCGACGCTGCGCCGCGGTCGGCTGGTGGGCCAGTTCGCCCGGCAGATCACCGCACAGGCGGCCCAGTACCACGACGATGTGAGGGCCCTCGTCGATCAGTTGGAGCGCCACACGATACTGCTCGGGCTGGACAGTACGGACGAATCCGGCCGACTGGCCCTGGCCCACCGCTCCCACGGGCTTCTGGAGGAGCTGCTCCGACTCGGCGGTACGGGCGGCGGTTCGGCCACCCCCAAGCAGATCATCACCGCTTTCGCCGCCTACGACCTGGGCGACGTGCCACCCAGTCGCTACAGCACCTCGGTCCGGCAGGCGGAGGTGGTGAAGAACGCACTCGTCACGGCCGCCTGGGAGCTGCTGAGCCTGGCGGACCGGTACGGTGCGGCCGGTGAGGCCGTGCTGGAGACGCTGCGCGGTGCGGCACGGGTCGATCAGCGGACCGCAAAACTGGAGGACGCGCTCAAAGAAGCGAAGCAGTCGATGGTGAAGGTGCTGGAACGCGCCAAGGCCCCCGCTGCTCCGGTGGCTCCGACCGCTCCGGGCGTATCCGCCCCGGTAGAGCCCCGGCGGCCGGACGACATCGACCTCAACGACGGTTCCAGCAGCCCGCCCGTCCCGACCACGCATCCGACCGGTGGCCGGGCCAAGCGCCGGTCCGGCGGCGGACGGACCAAGGCCGCCCGGGCCCTGGCGGAGCTGCACGCGGAGCTGGCCGAGCTGGTGGCCGCCGAGCCCGACGCGACGGTCGAGATCAGCTGGCGGGTGGTCGAGTGAGCCGACAGGCCCGGACCGCCGGCTCTGTTCCGACCAGCGCCGTACGGCTCAACACGGCCACCGTCACCCAGTATTTGACCGCCAGGACCAAGACCTTCGCGTCGTCCGGGCGTTGCGTCGTACTGCTGCGTGCGACGCCTCAGTGGGACGGGGCTCCTGAGGTGGCTTGGGGCGAGAGCGGGCAGGCCCGGGTCGCCCCGGCCTCGTCCCCACTCGCCGTCTACGAACTGGCGCTCGCCCATCTGGCGCCCGGAGCCGACGGCCCCGCGGTCCTCGTGGTCCTCACCGACCGCGAGGAGTCGGAGCTCGGTCCCGACGTTCTCGCCAAGGTGCACAAGCAGCGCATCAACGCCGTCGACATCTGGGATGTCGTGCGCCAGTCCTTCCGTGCGGGGGGCGACACCGAGGGGCGGCTGCTGGATGCCAACTGGGCGGCCGAGGCGCTCCTGGACGCCACCCCGCCCGGGGGCTGGCCGGCCCTCACCGGCGGCATGCTCAACCGGCGGGACGCCCTGACCAAACTCGCGCTGCGACGGCTGGGTATCGGCCGGTACGACCCCGACCGGCCCGCCGACGGGCCGACGCTCGGGGACGACGTACTCGACGTACCCGCGCTACTGCGGTGGTCGCTGCAGTCCGGCGGGCCGGACCGCTTCCTGGCCCTGCGCGCCGAAGAGCGGACGGGCCTGGCGGACTTCCTCGGTGAGGACGAACAGGGCGGGCAGGCGGGACAGGCACTGCTGGCGCTGGTGGCCGCCGAGCACGGAGCGGACGCGGTGGCCTTCGGTCTGCTGTGCGCGGCCCTGTGGGTACACACGGACGTACAGGCGGATGCCGATGTCTACCGGGCCCGGGGACGGGCGGAACGCTGGTTCGGGGAGGAACCGCCGGTCCGCGGTGAAGCACTCGACTCGATGGTCGCGGCCTTCGGCAGGGCCTGTGAGGAGTTCGTCTCCGGTCTGCTGCTGGCAGGCGTCTCGGCCCGACCGGAGTCCGAAGAGGCCGTCGCCGCGGCACGCCGGTTGATCACCGCCCTGCTGAACCGGGCCGGGGTACTCGTCCGGCAGGTCGGCGCGGAGACGGCGGCGCGGCGCAGCCCGTTGCTCCGGGAGGGACTGGAAGCGCGGTTCGCCGAAGCCGGGCACGCGCTCACGGCCCGTACCCCGGAACAGCTGGCCGTCGCGCTGGGGTCGCTGCGGGCCCACCGGCTGGCCACTGGCGAGGACGAGTCCGTGCGGATCGAGCGTGCCGTCATGGCGGGGAGGCTGGCCCGGTGGCTGGCGACCCGGCCCGAGGCCGAGATCCCGCATGTGGCGGAAGCCGTACAGCGGCATATGCGGGAGACCGGCTGGGTGGACATGGCGCTGGAGCATGTCCAGGCCGGCGGTGACACCGACCCCGTTCTGAAGTCGGCGTACGACCGGTTGTGCACCTCGGTCAGGGAGCACCGACGGGCCATCGACAGAGCTTTTGCTCGGACGCTGGCCGTCTCGACCCGGGATGGTCAGGACTCCGCCTCGATGCTCACGGTGGAGACTTTCCTCCCGGCAGTGGTGGCACCGGTGGTAGCGGATCTCACCGAGCGGCGGATACTGCTGCTGGTTGTCGACGGGATGAGCACGGCCGTCGCCGTCGAGCTGGGTGAGGAACTCCGCGAGTCCTGGGCCGAGTACGATCCGCTGCCCGGGATCAAGGGCACGCCCGAGCGGCGAGGGATGGCCGCGGCGCTGCCCACGGTCACCGCCGTCTCCCGGACTTCGCTGTTCGCGGCTCGGCTGATGCAGGGAACGCAGCAGGACGAGAAGCGGCTTTTCCCGGCGCACCGGTTCTGGGGCGGACGGCAGGCGGCGGTCTTCCACAAGAACGATCTGCGGGCGGACAGTGGGGGCGACGGGCTCGGCCCCGAGCTGCTGGCAGCGCTCGAAGGCGATCTCGCTCATGTGGCCGTGGTGCTGAACACCGTCGACGACCGGCTGTCCAGCGAGCAGAAACTCGGCGACGGTTCGTGGCGGCTGTCCCACATAGGAGCGCTCCGGTCTCTGCTGCGATACGCCGCCGTGCAGGGTCGGGCGGTGATCCTCACCAGCGACCACGGCCATGTGATCGACCGGTACGCGCAGCCGGTGCCCGTGGATCAGGCGCAGTCGGCCCGGCACCGCGCGGCCGGAAGTCCGGCGGAGCCGCTCGCCGAAGCCGAGGTCAGGCTGTCCGGGCCACGGGTGGTCGCCCCGGATCCGGGCGGTGAGATCGTGGCCCTGTGGGACACGGACACCCGCTACGGCAGTCGGCGGGCCGGATACCACGGTGGCGCCTCACTCGCCGAGTTCGTCATTCCGGTCATGGCTTTTCTGCCGCTCGGAGCCACCCCGCCCAAGGGCTGGCGGGAGTTGGGAAGTCAGCGGCCGGCCTGGTGGAACGCCGAAGCGTCGGGCGCCGTCCCGCAGACCCGGGAGCCGGAGTCAGCACCGCTCACGCGGACCGTGGCGAAGGTGTCCGCGAAGCGCTCCAAGGCGGCGGCGGAGCTGGCCAGGAGCCACGACGCCCTCTTCGACGAGGTGGTGGTTCCCTCCTCGCCGAGCCAGGACAGTCTGCTGTCCGTCGCGCTGGTCGCACCCGACGAGGCGCTGGTCGGAGCACTGCTGGCCTCGGAGACGTTTGTCCTGCAGGTCGACATGCTGGCCCGTCGGCCGGATATGGCACGCATCGAACAGGCCCTGCACGCCCTGCTCGGATCCGGCGGGACGCTGCCCGTCACGGCACTCGCGCAGCGGGTGAATCTGCCGCCGTCCCGGCGTCCGGAGGGGTTCGCAGCCGTACTGCGCCAGTTGCTGAACTACGACGGAGTCCAGGTGCTGGAAACCTTGGCGGACGGGCGGACGCTGCGACTCGACACCGGCCTCTTGCGGCAGCAGTTCGAACTGTGAACGGGGGTGGGCCCGCGGCTGGCTCCGCGGGCCCACCCTCGTCACGGGATCACAGGTCCGGTACGTACTCGCGCAGCAACTGACGGAATGCGATCAACTGCTGCAGCCGTTCCTCGGGCAGGGGCTGCGGGTCGAAGTGCGCGATCTTGTTACGGATCTTGCGAACTTGGGCGAGGTCGTAGAGGAACTGTCCGCGGTCCAGTCCGCCCCACTTCAGCGCGGCCCAGTTCAGGTCGGCCTGGGCACAGAGCGCCGGATACTGCTGCTGTTGGCCGTCGATCAGCACTTCGTACTGGAAGAAGGTCAAATCCGAGACCTGGCCGGTCTTCTTGTTGTTCATCGCCGCTTGCACGGCCTTGATGGCTTCTTCCGAGACCGCCTTGCCCAGGCACCTGCGCAACCGGAACTCGATCTCCCCGGCAAGAAAGAACGGCCGGGCCGTCGCGGCGAAGCGTTCGGTGACATCGGCATCTGTCACGATCCCACCGATGATGCCGTCGTTGCGCCGGACGAGTGCGTATCCCTTCTCGCTGATCGAGGGGAGCAGCGCGAAGAAATCTTGACTCTCTTCGACCACCGAGAGGTCATCGGTCTCCATCGCCGAAGCCAGGCTGACCGGAAGGTTCTGTTCATACATACGTGCAATGGACTTCCAGGTGACCACCCCCCGGACATAGGACTGTCCTTCGATAACGGGCAGCTGGGAGAAATTACGCGATCGCATGAGGTGAGTCGCCGTCTGGAGCCCGGCCGTCGGGGGCAGGGAGACCACACCGGAGTTCGGATCGAGGATGTCTCCGACGCGCAGCGGGTGCTGCGGAAGGACAACGGCCGGTTCCTCGTCCTCCGTGCCGGTGCTCTCGGTGTCCGGCGCCGATTCCTCCGCGAAGACCACCGTCACGGCGACGATGTGGACGTCGGCCTGGTGACCGCAGGTCGCGAACGACGGGATCGTGGTGAGACCGGCCGCGTCGAGTGCCTGTTCCATGACGAGTACGATCGACGGCTCCCGGCGGCGGGCACCGAACAACCTCAGCAGGTCGAGGACGGGGATCCTCCGGCCCTTGAGCTTGAGCAGGTCCTTCTCGGACGGCTGGTCGGACATCGAGCCGCTCATCCACCCAGTCCGTCACGGATCACAGTGCGCTTGCCCATGGCCGCGTCCACCAGCTCCTGCAACTGCTTGGCCCGGCTCTCGTAGAACCGCTCGTAGTCGAGTTCGTGCAGCGCGGACGGGTCGATCAGATGGGTGGCGATGACATCGTCGAACCACTCGGGCCGCATACCGGACTCGAGCTGGAGAGCCTTCAGATACGAGCCCGGCAGTCCCGTCATACTGCGGCTGGCGCGATGGGAGAGCGGCGTCTTGTTCACGATCGAATACACGTGCTTGGCATGGCGTCCGCCCTGTTTGTCGGCCCAGCTCTTGGGGAAGATCTGGCGAACGTCGACGGCGTGCGCGAGGATGCGGGCCGGGTTGAGCGGCGCCTCGGTGAAGTACCAGTCCACTGCGCCCTGTTTGATCAGCAGGGCGTAGATCCCCTTGTAGGCGGCGCTGTTCCGGGTGGTGAGGGTGTCGAGACGGTCGGCGAAGAACGCCGCGTCGTTCACGGTGTCGGGGACGGCATGGTGTTCACCCCTGATCCAGGCGACGAGCTGTTCCACATCGCGGGAGAAGCGGCTCTCGATGGCTCCGCCGTACATCTCGCCGAGCACACCGTTCCAGTACCACTGGCCGATGCGCTCCTCGGCGGCGAACTCGTCGGTGGCCTCGCCGAGGATGGCGCGCACGGTGGCGAGCGGGACGAGCTGGGTGCGGTAGGGGAGGTCGCGACTTCGGACGATGCACTGGTTGGCGAGGAAGGAGCCCACCCAGGCGAAGGCATCGGCGATACGCGGGGCGAGGCGCCGGAAGTCCGTCAGCGGGAGGTTCAGCAGGTCACGCCGTTTGCAGGAGACGGCGCCAGGCATGCCGGACTGCTTCAGTTCCCAGGTCCGCAGCAGGGCCACGGCCTGAAGGAAGTCGCTGCTGCTCAGTCCGTCGTCGGAGCCCGCCGTCTCCAGGCTGCCGAAGACGGGGTGCTGCGAGACGAGCCGTTCCTTGATCGCCTTCCATTCCTCCGGCAGCTGGTAGTAGGTGCCGAATTCCCGGACATGGGCCTGATCGCCGGCGTAGGTGGCCGTCAGCAGTTCGAAGACGTTGAGCGGGATACCACCGGTGTTCACTCGTTCGAATACCGCACAGACCGCGTCCATCGTGGTGTCGGCGGGCAGATTGATCATAGGGACGTTGAACGCCTGGACCCGATTGAGGACCAGGTCCTTGAAATCCGACCAGGCATCCCAATGAGCGTCGTCCAGCTTGACGTACTCCTTCTGCCAGGTTGTCGTGCGCTGGGTGTCGAAGACGATGTGGAGCGGGAACATGCCCGCTTCGCACTCCCGCTCGATCGTGCTCAGGTCGAGTCCGGGACGGCGGGACGAGCCCTCGACGATCCGGCTCTCCGGCACGGAGACGATGGCTTCGTCACGGTCGGAGGGCGGTCCCACGGCCTTGGCGATGTCGATGTAGTACCAGACCTTGATGTCTTTGTTTCGGCCGTCGACCGTCTCCACCGGCTGGTCCCGGTGCAGAGCCTGGAAGAGCGAGGTCAGCCTCTGCTGACCGTCCAGCAGCAGAAGCTCGGGCGTACGTTCGCCGACAGCTTCCGCACCGTGCAGGGGCCGGGCCCGGAAGGGAGATGTTCCCGCGGTCTGCAGTGCCATGACCACGCCCAGCGGATAGTCCAGGGTGACGGTCGCAATCAATGCCTTGATCCGTTCGTCGCCCCACTTCCACTCACGCTGGAAGTCGGGAAGCTGCAGCGCCCCCGTCCCGACATCGTGGAGCAGCTTCTTCAGCAGCGGATTGTCAAGAGACACGCCGTGTGTTCCCCCGGCTCGTACGCGAACAGTGCAATAGAGCATTGCATCAACGAGATCAGCAGGAAGTCAATATCCATTTCCGGACGGCAGAATCTCTCGGCGGAGGGCCGCCCGCTACGGATAGCGACGCATGGGCGGGACGCAGGGGACGGATGGAACACTGTGGTAGTGAGCATCGATCAGTCCAAGCACGTTGCCCCTGTCAGTGCGGCCCGCCGCCGTGATGTCATCGACGCGATCCGCCGCGGGGCCGTACCCGAGTCCGGGCTCGACCTGCTGGCTACGGGGCTGGACCGGTTCGAGACAGCCCTCGATGCGGAACTGGCAGCCGTGGCCTCCGGCTCCTCCGTCTTCAAGGCCGTTCGCGGCGAGTACGGCTCCGGGAAGACGTTCTTCACCCGATGGCTGGGAGAGCGCGCCAAACGGCGGAACTTCGCGGTGGCCGAGATCCAGATCTCGGAGACCGAAACACCCCTGCACAAGCTGGAGACGGTCTACCGGCGGCTGACCGAGCGGCTCGCCACCTCCGGTTTTCCGCCCAGCGCGCTTCGCCCCGTAGTCGATGCCTGGTTCTACGCCCTGGAGGAAGACGCCCTGGCCGGGGGCGCATCCGACGAAGACCTGTCCGAAGAGGTGGACCGGCTGATGAACGCCCGGTTGACCGAGGTGTCACGGCATGCACCGTCCTTCGCCGCCGCACTCCGCGGATACCGCATCGCTCAGGAGAGCAGTGACGAAGGCACTGCGGCTGCAGTCATGGCGTGGCTGGGCGGACAGCCCCATGTGGCTGCCTCGGCCCGCCGGGTCGCCGGAGTGCGAGGCGACCTGGACCACTTCGGTGCCTTCGGGTTCGTTCAGGGGCTGCTCACCGTGCTGCGGGACTCCGGGCATGCGGGACTGTTCCTCGTCCTGGACGAGGTCGAAACCCTTCAGCGGGTCCGCTCCGACGCCCGGGACAAGGCACTCAACGCGCTGCGTCAGCTCATCGACGAGGTCCATTCGGGCCGGTTCCCGGGGCTCTATCTGGTAATCACAGGCACTCCGGCCTTCTACGACGGGCGTCAGGGAGCTCAGCGCCTCGCCCCGCTTGCCCAGCGCCTGGCCACCGACTTCACCACCGATCCCCGCTTCGACAATCCGCGCGCGGTACAGCTGAGGTTGCCGGGCTTCACCCAGGAGTCGCTGGTGTCCCTGGGGCTCGCGATCCGGGATTTGTATGCGACGGGATCCGTCGCTCCGGATCGGGTACTCACGGTTGCCGACGACGCCTACGTCGCCGAACTGGCCAAGGCGGTCGGCGGGGCTCTGGGCGGCAAGGTGGGAGTGGCACCCCGGTTGTTCCTCAAGAAGCTGGTGGGTGATGTGCTGGACCGGATCGACCAGTTCGAGGACTTCGCCCCGCGAACGCACTACGCCCTCACCATGCATCCGTCCGAAATGAGTGCCGTCGAGCGCAACGCCGCAGCTCTGAACCCGGACGAGGTCGAGTTGGAGCTGCCGTGACCCACGGTTCGGATGCACTGGACCTCCTGCACCCCGGCCTCGCGCACCATATCGTCAACGTGCTCGGCTGGCCGGGGTTGCGCCCGCTCCAGTACGAGTCGATCGAGCCGCTCCTGGAGGGCTCGGACGCTGTGCTACTCGCTCCGACCGCGGGAGGTAAGACCGAAGCGGCTGCCTTCCCTCTGCTCTCCCGGATGGCGGCGGAGCAGTGGAGCGGCACCTCGGTGCTGTACGTGTGCCCGCTCAAGGCTCTTCTCAACAATCTGCTGCCACGCCTGGAGATGTACGCCTCGTGGCTCGGACGTACAGCCGCGCTCTGGCACGGTGACATTCCGCAGAACCGGCGCGCAAGGATTCTGCGTGAACGGCCGGACATCCTGCTGACCACACCGGAGTCACTGGAAGCGATGCTGGTCAGCGCGAACGTCGACCACCGGACGTTCTTTTCGGGTCTGCAGTCGATCGTGGTGGACGAGGTACACGCCTTCGCCGGTGACGACCGGGGCTGGCATCTGCTCGCGGTGCTGGAACGGCTGGAGCGGGTGGTTGAGCGCCCGATCCAGCGGGTCGGACTCTCGGCGACGGTGGGGAATCCGGAACAGCTGTTGCACTGGCTGCAGGGATCGGGCGCGAATCAGCGTCCGGCTCGGGTCGTCGCCCCGCATCTGCGCGAAAAGCACCCGCCCGGCCCTCCGCCGGGTGACGTACAGCTCGACTACGTGGGCTCGCTCGCCAATGCGGCCACGGTGATCGCGGCACTGCACCACGGCGAGAAGCGTCTGGTCTTCTGCGAGTCGCGCAAACAAGTCGAGGAACTCGCGGCCGGCCTGCGGATCAAGGGAGTGACGACCTTCCTGTCCCACGCCTCCCTCTCCGCGGACGAACGACGACGGGCAGAGGAAGCATTCGCCGAAGCCAGGGACTGTGTGATCGTCTCCACCAGCACCCTGGAGCTGGGCATCGACGTGGGCGACCTGGACCGGGTCATTCAGATCGACGCACCCGCCACCGTGGCTTCCTTCCTGCAACGGCTCGGACGTACGGGCCGACGCCCGGGGTCGAAGCGCAACTGTCTGTTCCTCGCCCTTGACGAAGACGGCTTGCTCGCCGCCGCCGCCCTGCTGCTGCAATGGGGCCGCGGCTGGGTGGAACCGGTGACGGCTCCGCCGGAGCCCCGGCATATCGCCGCCCAGCAGATCCTGGCGCTCTGCCTTCAGGAACACAGGGTGGGCGATCAGCTCTGGAAGGACGGGTGGGGCGGACTCGGTCCCTTCGGCCCGGCCGCGGAACCGGTGGTGCGGCATCTGGTGGCGGAGGGCTATCTGGACCAGGACGGCGGCATGCTGTTCATCGGGCCCGAGGCCGAGAAGCGATTCGGCTACCGCCACTTCATGGATCTGACCGCGGTCTTCACCGCCGCGCCCGAGTTCACGGTGCTGGCTGGCCGCACCGAGATCGGTACGACCGACCCTGCGCTGCTGACAGAGGCAGTTCCTGGCCCCCGCAGGCTGTTGCTGGCGGGCCGCAACTGGCAGGTGACGTATATCGACTGGTCGAGGCGCCGGTGTTTCGTAGAAGCGGCGGACGGTGGTGGACGGGCCCGCTGGAGCGGACTCGGTCCGGTTCGCGCCACCTCGTACAAGCTCGCTCGTGCGGTGCGGGAGGTGCTGCTGGGAGCCACTCCCCCGGTCACTCTCACCCGCCGCGCCCAGGGTGCATTGACAAAGGCTCGCGAAGAGAATCACCTGTTGGTGCACGCCGAGGGAACGGTGGTGAACCGTTGCGGGCGGGACACCAATGTGCGGTGGTGGACCTGGGCGGGTCATCGGGCCAATGCCACCCTTGCCGCCAGCCTCGGCTCGGTCGCCGATCCACTGCAACGCCCGACGGGGGCGTATCTGCGGCTGCGTGAAGACGTCACACCTCAGGACTGGGCGGAGGCCACAGCGGACGCATCGGTACAGCTCTGCCTGCCTGTGGTGGACCCACTTGCGCTGACGGGCCTCAAGTTCAGTACGGCATTGCCGCCCCGGCTCGCGGAAGCAACACTCGCCGCACGGCTCGCAGATCTCGACGGCGCGGCAGCAATTCTGCGGAAGCCGACCCAGTTCGTCACCAGGGCAACCGTGTGATGCGTGCCTCGGGTCCGAACACTCTTCGCGGGGAAGCCTATGGAGGAGTCGTGGAAGGTAGCCAAGTCGGGGCTCTTGCCCCGGTCTCGGAGGTGGAGCCGGGAAGTCGATCGGCAGACTCCCCGGCGAGTGGGGGTCAGGCCGAGGCCGGGCGGGGGGCGCGGCGCATGGACCAGAGGGTGGGGCCGCCGCCCGGGAGGGTCAGCTCCTGCTGGGTCGTGAAGCCGAAGTACTCGTAGAAGGGGAGGTTGGACTCCTTGGAGGACTCCAGGTAGGCGGGGAGGCCCGCCGCGTCGGCCTTGGCGAGGCCGGAGCGGAGGAGGGCCGCGCCCTGGCCGGTGCCCTGGGCGGCGGGGTCGGCGCCGATGACCGCGAGGTACCAGTGGGGTTCCTGGGGGCTGTGGGCGGCGGCGGCCTGGACCGCGGCGCCGAAGAGGTCGGCGCGGTCGCCCAGGATGGCGGTGAGTTCGCGGATGGTGTCCTCGTCGGGGACGGCCTTGTCCCGGCCCTCCGGGGAGACCCAGAACGCGGCGGCGGACTCGGTGCGCTCGCAGACCGCGTTGTGGACGTACTGACGGCTGAAGATGGTGCCGAAGTAGGCGGCGAGCGACTCCTCGCGGGTCTCGTCCACCGGGAAGAACCAGCGCATCATCGGGTCGTCGTCGAAGGCGCGGGCGAGGGAGCGGCTGATGGTCGCGGCGTCGGCGGGGACCGCCGTGGCCGGGGGGTTCTTGAGAGCCATAGATGTATTTTGCAATCAGCTGTTGGGGCTGGTGGGGGCGGGGGTGGGTGAAGCGGCGAGGAGTTCGGGCAGGGGGGTGAGGAGGTACTGGCCCGGGGTTTGTTCGGTGAGCCGGGCGAAGGTGCGGTGCCAGGCCGCGGGGTCGTCGCCGAGGGTTGTACGGAGCAGTTCGGCGACCGCCGCCAGGGCGTTCGCGATCTCCTTGCCGGGGGTGTCGTCGCGGCGGCGGGCGCGGTTGAGCCAGGCGAGGACGGTGGCGGCGGGGGCCGTTTCCAGGACCAGTTCCCGGCCGGTGATCCGGCCGTCCCGGAGGAGGTCGTCGTAGAGGACGTCGACCGGTCCGCGGATCCAGTTGCCGAGGCCGTGGCGGAGCCGGGCCAGGGTCAGGGCCCGGTCCGCCGGGGGTGTCCGGCGGGTCGGGACCGGCAGCAGGGCCGCGTGGCGGAGCTGGAGGTCGTGGGGCGCGCGGGCGTTCCGTACGACCGTCTCCCAGGCGGGGATCGGTTCCCGGGCGTGGGCGGCTTCCAGCCCCGGAAAGTCGGGGGTGCCGGGGTGGTCGTCGAGGATCCGGGCCGTCTCCCAGGGGCCCTTGGCCCGGCGGAGCCGTTTCACCAGCCGGTCGGCGGCGAGTTCGCGGTCCCGGCGGGCGGTGATCGGGGCGGCCGGGTCCGCCGCCGCGAGCGCCTTCTGGACCAGCCGGGTGGCGGTGGCCCCGAGCGCTCCCCCGTCCGCCAGTCCGGCCAGTGCCTTCGGGCCGCCGTGGCGCAGGGTGTTGAGGCAGGCCGTCAGTTGCTGGGCCAGGTTGAGCCGGTTGCCCTCGCGGGTGACCGTGAGGGCGATCAGGTCCGGTTCGGCCGACTCCAGCCAGGCGAGGCCGCCCGGGATCGGTGCGGCGGGGTCCGCCGCCGCGCCCGCGATGAGGTCGGCGGCCAGCCGGCCGGGCCTGGCCACGATTCGTCGCCGGATCCGGCTGTCGGCACCGCCGCGCAGCAGGGTCAGGTCGACCTCCGGGTCGGCGAGGTCCGCGAGCCGGGCCATGGCGGGCTCGTCGAGCCGTCGCGCCTCCCGGGCCAGGATCCGGCGGGCCGTACGGTCCCCGGAGGCCAGCAGCCGTTCGAACGCCGGGCGGGGTGTGGGGGTGCGGCGCATGAGGTACGCGGCCAGCCGCCAGGCCGTGTCCGGGGCCGCCTTCTCCAGCACGGCGGCCACGGCCCCTTCCGGTGCCAGGCACAGCAGGGCGCCCAGCGGCCAGGGCCAGCGGTAGTCGCCGCGCGCGACCAGTCGCAGGGCCTCGTCGGCCGTGGCGGGGGCGGGGCGTGGCGCGGAGGGACCGGCTCCGCCCGCCCCCGGTGACCACGACGGGCGGTCTCCGGGGGTGGTGGCAGAGGACGGGTGGGGTGGCCGGGGCGTACGGGATCGGGCCAGCAGGTCCTGCCAGCTCGGGCCGGGTCCCGGGCGGTTCCAGTCGGTCGCGGCCAGTGCCTCGTCGGCGACCGCCGCGAGGGCGAGCCAGGCCCCGGGGTCCGTACCCAGTTCCTGTTCCAGCAGCTTGGCCACGGCTCGTTCCCAGGCGGCGGTGAAGGTGAACTCGTCCCAGCGGTAGTGCCCCATCAGCAGCCATCCGGCGGGGCAGCGGGTCAGCAGGTCCTCGGTCCGGAGCACCCCGTGCACCCAGGCCCGTTCGAGCAGCCGCTCGGCCCGGCCCCAGTCGGTCGCCTCGCCGAGCAGCGCCAGCGCCTCGTCCCGGGTCGGCGGTTCGCACCGGTGCGCCCGCTCCGGTGCGCCCCCTTCCGAGAGCGCCCGTTCCAGCCAGTCCGGGTGATAACGGCCGGGGGTGTCCGAGACCTTGTGTGCCGCCAGATAGCGGAGCACCCCGGGGTCCTCGGGCAGTGGTGCCGCTCCGCCGGGGGCGAGGTCCAGCAGCAGATCCACCGCCCCGAGCGCCGCCCTGGCCCACTCGCTGCCCGGTTCCGAGGGGGGTGTGAAGGAAGGGGGCGCGGTGCGCGTGGAAGAAGGGGGTGGCGGAGGCGACGGGTTCGGCGGAGGGGACGGCAGGGGCGCGGAGGCGGATTCGAGGGGTGATGGCGTCGGCGCCGTCGGCAGCGTGCCCCGGTGGGCGGCGAGCGCCCGGAGGACCGCCGGAGTGAGGCCGTCGGCGGGCGGCAGCAGAGCCGTCAGCGCCGTACGGTCCGCCGGGCTCCACAGGCCCTCCTCCGCCAGGGCCGCCAGGGCGGCGACCGCGTGCGCGGCGGGGCGCGCCGTGGTGAGGAGTTCGACGGGGGTGAGCAGTCCGGCCCGGACCATGCCGACCGCCCACCGGCCCGCCGTGTCGGGCAGTTCCTCGGTGGCGAGCCGCCGCCCCGGGGGTGTGAGGTCGCCCGCCACCCGGTCGCGCCGCCAGGCGTCGTTGAGGAGGGTCAGCTGGAAGGCGGCCCGGTCCTCGTCCGTGGCGTCCTCGTGGCGGATCAGGTCCTGGGCGGCTTTCGGCATGAAGGGCGTGCGGCGGTTGGCGGCGGCGATCGCGGGCATGTCGTGCGCGTACGGCTCGTTGAGCAGATCGCGCAGGGTGCTGGTGCCCCGGGCGGCGGCCAGCAGCCGGGGCAGGGTCGCCGGGTCCTCGTACGGCTCGCCGTCCGACCGCATCCGGGCCGCCTCGCCCGGGGCGTCGAGGGCGGCCGAGACCTCGTCCCGGACGGCCGGGAGGAGGGAGCGGGCCGCCGACGGGTCGGAGAGTACGGCCCGGAGCGCGCCGGCTCCCCGGCGCTCCCAGATCCGTAGCAGCGCGTACCGCTGGGCGACTCCGCGCGCCCCGTGGGCCAGCGCCTTGACGACCAGTTCGGGGTCTCCGCTGCCGAGGAAGGGGGCGGTTCTGCCCCGGGTCGACTCGGCGCTGGACGACAGCAGTTCGGCCCGGAGTCCGGGGTCGAGCGGTACCCGGTCGACGGCGTGCGCGATCGTCCGGCGGAGCGACGGCGTACAGCGCGCGTTGCCGTACACGGCGGCGTTGACCCGGGGGTCGTCGGCCGCGACCAGGTCCTTGAGGGTCCGGGCGTCCAGCCGGGGGTGGTGGGCGAGGGCGGTCCGGGTCCGGGAGTCGCCGTACCGCAGGACGGCACCGGTGAGTACGGGGCCGGGCGCGGTCCCCCGGGACAGCAGGTCCTTGACCGTGCGGTCCGGCAGGGCGGCCACCGCCGCGACGGCCCACGCGGGCGGGGTGTGTTCCAGCAGCAGGGCGAGGGTCGCGGTGGTGGACGCGGGCGGCAGCGGGGCGTCGGCGACCGGGACGGGAGCGGATGCCAGCAGATCGGGGAGGGTGCCGGGGAAGGCGCCGAGCCGGTCGTGGAGTCCGCGCCAGCGGCGCGGGTCCGCCGCGAGATGGCGCTCCACCAGTACGGCGAGTTCGGTCCGGGGCCGGGTGGCGCCGGGGCCTGCGCCGGGCGCGGCCCCGTCGGTGGGAGCCGGGGCGGGTTCGGGGGTGGTGAGGTCGAGGTGCGGAGCGGCGGATTCCGGGGCCTTGCCGCCCTTCTGCGGCAAGGGCGGGGACGGTTCGGCCGGGGCGGTCCCGGGGGCCGTGGCTGCCGGGGCCTCGCCCGCCGCCTCCCCAGCGGTGCCTTCGCGCGGGGCTCCTCCGTCGGGCGGCGGGGTGAGCGGCAGGGTCGCCAGCGCGCGGGCCGGGCGGGTGTGGTGGATCAGGGCGGCGACGAGATCCCCGTCCAGTTCACCGGCCGCGCGCGCCGTCTCCGCGAGCCGGGCGACGGCCGCCGCCGGCGTCCGGCCCGACCCGAGCACGGCCCGCAGCGCCGCCGCCGCTTCCCCCGGTGGCGATGCCGAGGCCCGCGCGGGTGAGCCGGGGGCCTCCCCCACCGGGCCTCCGGCGGTCAGCAGGGCCAGCAGTCCGTCCCGCAGCCTCGTCTCGCCCGCCGTGAGAGGCGGCTCCGCCGGGCCGTCCGGCCCCCGCTGCCCGTCACGCTCTTCCGTCCGCTCGGTCCTCGGCATGTCCGTGTCCGTCCCCCGTGCTCCCCGGTTCCCACCGCCGCGTCACGACCCCGGCGGCCTCCGTGGTTCCCATCTCAGCACGCGCCACTGACAATCCGGTCGGCCCGCCCTTCTCCCGGGCCCGCGGGGAGTTCGGTGCGCCGGTAGGCGCCCGGCGCCGCGCCGTACGCGGCCCGGAACGTCCGGCTGAAGACCGACGGGTTGGTGAACCCCCAGTGCGCGGCGATGTCCGCGACCCGCCAGGACGCGAGCGCCGGATCGCACAGATCCCGTCGGCAGCGTTCCAGCCTGCGCTCCCGAATGGTCGCCGCGACCGTCGTCCGGCGCCCCTCGAAGAGGGCGTGCAGGGTACGCAGGGACATCTGGTGCTTGGCGGCGATCGCGGCCGGGGTCAGCCGGGGGTCGCCCAGGTTGACGTCGATGAAGAAGTCGATCCGGGTGAGCAGGGCCGTACGGCGCGTCTCGTCCGGCAGGGTCCGCTGCCGGTCGAGGTGGTGGGCGAGGAACGTCACGGCCAGGTCGCGTGTGACGGTGTCCAGCCTGCGCCGGTCGGCCTGCGGTATCCGGCCGCCGTGCCGGGCGCAGGAGAGCAGATAGCCGCGGAGGACGTCGCCGACTCCCCCGCCGCCGGTGAGCCGTCGGGCGAGGAGTCCGTCGGTCCGGTCGGCGGGCAGCGGGATCACCATTCGCGGCAGCCGGAGCATCACATGGCGCACCCCGGCCGGGTCGGTCGTCCAGGACTCCAGCTCGTGGGAGGTGTCGAACAGCACCCAGTCACCGGTGTTCAGCGCCACCGAGTTGCCGTACTGGGAGAACATCATCGATCCCCCGGTGATAAGGGCGAGCTGGTAGTGCTCCGGGTCGGAGCGGCGGATCAGCGACGGCGTCCGGACCGACTGCACGGGCGTGTACTCGAACATCGAGAACGCGGTGCTGTCGAGTTCGAGGGTGCCCGCGCGCGCCTGGAAGGCGGTGGGGTCGGGACAGCCGATCCGTACCGGGGCGACGTCACGGCCCACCAGGTCGGTGAACCAGTCGAAGCGGTCGGTGACGGGAACCAGGTCCGTTCCGATCAGTGGGATCAATGCACTGCCTCTCTGCGAAGCCGCCGTCGCCCGGTCGTGGCGCGGGGCGCGCGGTGCCCGCGGGGGTGGGCGCGGGACGGCGGAGCCGGTCGTAGAGCCGCCGGAAGGGCTGTCGGGGTGGTCGGTCCCCGGCCTGTCTACTTACGTCGTCGAACGTTGGTCGACATCCCTAACACTGTTAGATCGCTCCTTCACGCTACTACACTGACGGCACGGCAGATCCGAATCACCACCCCCGAACCATCCGGTTTCCGGGGCCGGTTGCCCGGTCCGCGGAGGTTCGTACGCCCGCCGGAACGCGACCGGCCGGGCTCCGCCGGACGCCCGGGGCAGGGGACGGCGGGGCGGCGCACCGACGGCAACGGAACGTGGAGCGTGATGGCGTGACGGGCGGGAAGACCAGGGGTGGTACGACCTGGAACATCTGGCTGTGGCCCGAGAAGACGCCACGGGGCGAGCCCCCGCTCTCACTCGACCGGATCGCGACGGCCACCGTCGCACTGCTGGACGAAGAGGGTATCGACCGGCTCACCATGCGGCGGCTGGCGGACCGCCTTGACGTGATGGCCCCATCCCTGTACTGGCATATCGACACCAAGGACAATGTCATCGATCTCGCCCTGGACGCGGTCTTCGGGCCGCCGCCGGGCGGTGCGGACTTGTCCGGGCGGTCGTGGCGGGATGACGTGCAGGCGGTGGTGGCGGGCATCCGGGAGCCCCTGCTCCGGCACCCCTGGGCGACCGCCGCGCTGGCCAGCCGTCCGCCGTCGGTGGGGCCCAACTTCCTGGCCCGGATGGAGCTTCTCCAGGCGGCGCTCGTCCGGGCCGGGCTGTGCGGCACCGAACTCAAATCCGCGACCTGGGCCGTGTTCAACCATGTGATGGGGTTCACCTGGTCGGGGTCGACCGTCCGCGTCCCCGACGCGGAGCGGGAGGCGGGACGGGAGCTGCTGCGGGACAACAGCGACCGGTATCCCAACCTCGTCCGCAACGACAGTATTTACTGCACCGGCTGGGACGACCTGTTCACCGACGGGCTGGAGTTCCTGCTCGACGGGATCTCGGCACGGCTGGCGGCGGGGACGGTAGCCGCCGGGGCGGGTTCCGGTACGGCCGGGAAGGGGCCCGGGGCGGGTTCCGGTACGGCTGCGACCGGTTCCGGTACGGCCGGGGCCGGAGCGGAGGGGCCCGGGGCCGGGCCGGAGGGGGCGCGTAAGGAGCCGGTACGGGCGGAGGCCGCTCTTCCGGAGTCGTAACGGCCCCGCCCGAAGCAAGTAAGGACCCGGAAAACCGGGGACAGACCTCCGTCCCGTCCCCCGGGGGAGAGGGACGGGACGGAGGCGGGCCGGCTCCTCGGTCGCACGCGCCGCCGCCATGGAGGCCACTCTCATGCGGCGGTCGGTGGTGCCGGGAGCCGGGTGCGACCGGCGGCCGGGCTCAGGAGCAGCCGGTCGCCGTGCAGGTGGTCTCGGGACCCGGGCGCCACTCCCCGGGCTGGTCCGAGACCCAGTACACGACCTTGACCCGCCGTACCGGCCCCGGGTTCGTCCCCGGGAGGGTAAGGGTTCCGGCGAAGTCGCGGACGGTCGCGTTCGGGTTGCCCGCGCAGAACTGGCTCGATGTGCTCGATACGGAGGTGCCGTCCGCCGCGTACGCGGTGAACTCGGCGTAGCGGCAGCCGCTCACGGGGCGGTTCCGTCCGCTGTACGTGACGGGCCCTTCGGCACCGCCCCGGGGCCAGCGGAGATAGCCGATGGCGTTGCTGTTGCCGTAGTCCAGCCGGAAGTCGGTCGCGGGCGCCTGGGGCACCACGGCCCGGACCGGGATCAGTGGTCGCAGTTCTTCATACGAAACCTGGTCGAAAATCCCGAAGTAGTACTGCGTCCAGAACTCCGTGGGCTGGAGGGTACGGGTGTCGACGTGCGGGGACGCCTCGACGCCGACCCAGCCGTAGAAGCGGCCGGAGTCGCCGACGACCTGGAGCATCGGCTGGACGTGGGAGTTGGCGAGATAGCAGTCCTTGGCGCCCTTGGTCAGGGTCTGGCACCAGTATTCGGAGGCGGTCTGCCGGCCGCCGCCGATCTCGGCGAGGTAGCGGACCCGGTCCTTGTCCGGGTAGTTCACGTCCTTGCATCCGGTGTCGTGCTGGAGATAGCCGATACAGCCGCCGTCGGGGCACGGCTTCCAAGGGTTCGCGGTGTTCTCGCCGTCGCGGGCGCCGAAGGTGAAGTAGCCCCCGGCCCATTCGCGGTGGACCTTGCCCGAGCCGATCGAGACGAAGGACCCGAGGTAGTGGCGGGCGTTGTAGCGGGCGTCGCTGACCAGGGCGCTCATCGAGGTCCGGCTCTGGGCGGTGAGCGGGGCGTTGCTGCCGTAGCCGACGCCGAAGTTCGCCTCGTAGTCGCTGAACTCTCCCGGGGCCGGGAACTGTACGGGTCCGGGGCGGGTCGGGCTGTCCTGGACGCCGGGGTAGAACGTGGGGCTGGTGATCCGCGCGACATCGCCCGAGGCGAGTCCGGCGGTGACGTCCCAGTGCTCGGTCAGCGGCCTCGGCAGGGCGGCGCCGGTCGCGCCGGTCCGCCAGACGACGGTCAGCTTCCCGCCGGGCGTGTGGGTGTACGTCCCCCGGTACGCGCCCGTCGGCGCGGCGGTGAACCCGTCGGCGGTACGGACGTCGCAGACGGGAACGGCTCCGCCGCAGTCGGCCTTCTTGGCGTTGATCCGGGGCGCCTGGTCGGCCTGGCCCCACTGCCAGTACTGGGTGCTGACGGTGCCGTCCGTCCCGAAGACGTAGTAGCCGAGGCGGGTCCAGGTCGGCGGGCGTACGGCGTCGCTGGTGTCCTGGAGCCGGCCGACCGAGACCACCCAGTTGGCCTTGCCGCCGGGGAGGGCTACGGCCGCCGGTCCGGTCGATTCGGCTGAGTCGGTGGCGTCGACAGAGCCGGCGGACGCGGCGCCCGGCAGCAGCAGGGCCAGCAGGGCGACGACGGTTCCGAACAGGGCCGCGGCGGTCGACGGCCGCGGGGTCTTCCTTCCGTACGGTCGTGGGTGCAAGTCGGGTCCCCCTCATCGGGTGGGATACGTCATGGGGCGCTGTCGGACGGAACGGACCGGACCGGCCGCCGACGGGGGTCGGCGGGCGGCCGGGGGCGTGGGTCAGGCGCGGCTGTAGTTCTCGGGCAGGCCGCACTGCTCCCCGGTGGAGAAGTTCTGGCACACCTTGAACTTGATCCGGTCCACGTAAGTGTGGGTGTAACCGATCTCGAAGGTCTTACTGCCGTCCCTCACGGTCCGGGAGTCCGAGTGCACGAGCAACGGACCCTGGTAGTACTCGATCTTGACCGTCGTGGAGTAGTCGCTTCCGACCCGATTGTGCACCTTCCCCTTGATGCTGGGCGGGAAGTCGAAGACGGGGCCCCAGTCGATGGTGCCCGAGGTGTATCCCATGTTGCAGTCGGAGTTCTTGTAGCAGACGTGGAAGTTCTCCACAGCCGTAGGTCCTGTCGGCCCGGCGCTCGCGGGCGCGGCCGTCGCGATGGAGCCGAGGAATGCGGCCGAGAGCAGTGTGCCGAGAAGGCGCTTCTTCACTGTGATCCTTTTCAGGGGTTTAAGCGGTTCACGGATTGGTGCCTGGCGACGTTCTCCGTACGGGGCACGGTCGGTCACCCCGGTACGCGGGGCGGCTGCGCGCCCTGTGCCGGAAGTGATACCTCGGCCCGGCCGCACGCCGGAAGATCGGGCGCGCGGACCGCAAAGAGGTTCGCGCTCGCGGTCAAATCACGCCGAGAAATGGGTAGTTACCGCCCCGACCGGGTGCGCACGGCCTCCGGGCACGGCGGACTGCCTGAACGGAAGGGGTGGTTGGTGTGCGGAAGCGGCGGACGGCGCCTCAGAGCAAGGCCGACTATGTGTACGGCGTCCTCCTCGACGACATCCGCAACGCCCGGATCCCGGGCGGTTCGCCGCTGCGGGCGGCGCCGGTGGCCGCCCGGCTGGGGGTGTCGATCACTCCGGTGCGGGAGGCGTTACGGCGGCTGGAGAAGGACCGGCTGATCAGTTACGAGAGCCATCACGGGGCCACGGTCATCGATCTCAGCGACGAGGCCCTGGTGGAGTACTACGACGTACGGGCCGTGGTGGAGGGTCTGGGCGCCCGGCTGGCCGCCGCCCGGATCACGGCCGAGGAGCTGGCCGGGCTGCGGGCCGTGCACGCGTCGATGGTCGAGGACATCGCGGCGGGGCGGCGCGAGCGGCTGGGCGAGTTGAGCCGCGGGCTGCATCTGGCGATCACGGACATCGGCGGGCCCGCGTTCCTGGGCGAGCAGGCCCGGGCCATCCGGAACAGCTATCCGGTTCCGCAGGACGCGTCGCTCTGGCTGGACGACAACCACGTTCAGCGCCATATCGTCGACGCGCACGCGGAGATCCTCGACGCCATCGGCGCGGGGGACGGGGAGAGCGCCGAGCGGGTGATGACCGAGCACATCCGGCTGAGCGCCGCGTACCGCGTCGGTGAGCGGACGGCGCGGATCGGCAACGCGGACTGAGCCGGAGCCGGTGGCGAGGGGCGGGCGCCGGGGGTCGTACACCGAATACGCCCCCGGCGACGCCCGTCGAGGCGGCCGGTACCGCGCCCGGGGCCGGGGTCCGGGGCCGGGGCCGGGGTCCGGGGCCGGGGTCCGGGCCGTACCGGACGATCCGGCTATCCCGCCACGTGGACAATCTGGATCAGATTGCCGCAGGTGTCGTCCAGTACGGCGGTGGTGACATGGCCCATCGTCAGCGGCTCCTGGGTGAAGACCACGCCCAGCCCCCGCAGCCGTTCGAACTCGGCGGGCACGTCGTCCACCGCGAACGACGCGGCCGGGATGCCGTCCTCGACCAGTGCCGTCTTGTACGGGGGCACCGCCGGGTGGCCGGAGGGCTCCAGCAGGAGTTCGGTGCCGTCGGGGGCCTCCGGGGAGACGACGGTCAGCCAGCGGGCGCCGCCGCCCAGCGGTACGTCGTTCTTCCGAACGAAGCCGAGTACGTCGGTGTAGAAGCGCAGGGCCTGTTCCTGGTCCTCGACGAAGACGCTGGTGACATGGATTCTCATGGGGTTTTCTCCGATGCGTCGGGGGGTTTGAGCCATCGGGTGACGGCATGCGTCAGCGGCTCGGTGTTCAGGTCGTGGAATTTGTAGCGGCCCTGGCGCCGCGGGACGACGAGACCCGCCGATTCCAGTACGGCCAGATGCTGGCTGATCGCCTGGCGCGACAGCCCGAGGCCGTGTTTGGTCGTCAGCCGGGCGCAGATCTCGAAGAGGCTCTGACCGTCCCGGTCCGCCAGCTCGTCCAGGATCAGCCGCCGGGTGGGGTCGGCCAGCGCCTTGAAGACATCTTCTGCCATGACCCCCACGATAGGCAAGTCAAAGCTTGCCTATCAAGCGGGGGCCGGGCTGGGCCTCAGCGGGGGCCGGGGCTTCAGCCGGGGCCGGGTCGGGGCCTCAGGTGCGGCAGTCCGGCAGCCGGGCCGCCGCCGTCCGGGCGAGTCCCAGGGTCTGGGCCCTGGCGGGCGCCTCCGGGCTGCCCAGATGGCTGAGGACGATCAGGCAGCCGCGCACCGCGACCAGCACCATCGTCTCCTCCACGGTCGCCGCCGCGTACCGGACCGTGATGGTGGCGTGCCAGGACGTGTCGCCGATGCCCGCCCCGCCGAGCGGGGTCACCGTCTGGCGGGCCGTATCGCCGTCCGGCCAGGCCAGCTCGTACGTACCGCAGCCGGACAGCTCCCGGGCCGCCGTCGAGACCTGGGCGGACGCGGCCCGGCCCGGGTACCACCGCAGCACCTGCTGGAGAAACGGTCCGCTACGGCTCCGGGCCCACGCCGCCCGGGTCTCGACGGCGCCGGGGTGGTTGGTGCGGTGGAGTTCCAGGGCGTTGAGCCGCCGCACGCAGTCGGGGCGGCTCGAACGGTTCGGCGGATGGCTGGGCAGGACGGTGCGGACGTATCCGGCGGGCAGCCCGGCGGTGGGGAGCAGGGCCCGGTTGAGCCGGTCGGCCGTCGGCGGCTTCGCCGGGGGCGGGGGCGGGGACGGTGGCGGCGGCGTGGTGGGCTGCGGGGTCGGCGGAGGCGGCGGGGTCGGGGGCGTACCGCCGTCCGTGGGGTGCGGGCCCGGGGAAGTGCCCGAGGGCCCGGGGCTCCGGCTTCCGCCCGGCGACGGCGAGCCGGTCGAAGGGCTCGCGGTGGCGGGGCCGGTGGGGGGCGGCCGGACGCCCGACGGCTCCGGGGCCGGGGTCGCGGAGGCGCTCGTACGGACCCGGCCCGCCCGGTCGTCGCCCCCGCCGCCGTCGTCACCGCAGCCGGTCGCGGCGGCGAGCAGCAGGGTGACCAGCGCCGGTACGGCCGCGGTACGGCGCCCGGCGCGCCGGAAGGCTCCCCCGGGGGTCGCCGGACGGCTCCCGGGTACGTGGGGCGTCATGCGGTACGGGTACGGCGTCATCACGGACTCCTGACGGGCTGTGAACGGAGAACGAGCGGGCGGGAGGCGCGGGGGGCCGGTGTCGGTGTACGGAACCCCCCGGGGAGGCCGGACCCGGGCCCGACACCAGAGGCCCGGGGCCGACACCAGAGGCCCGGGGCCGCCCCGCCCGCCCCCGCGCGGCTCACCGGCCGTAGCGCCGCAGCAGATCGCAGCGGAGGATCGCCGCCTGCTGCACATCGCTGTGCACGGGTGCCCCACGGGCGTCCTTCAGGGCGGCCGAGACCGCCCTCAGTACGGTGTCGTCGACGGCGTCGAGGAGTTCGGCCGTCTCCTTCCGCCCCTCGGGCCCGGCCCAGAGCGCCGACTTGCCGACGTTGAGGGCGAGGCACGCCTTGAAGGGGTCGCGGACCTCCTCCTGGTGGCCCTCCTCGTCCGGCGGCGGCAGGACCGGAAGGTCGTCGATGTCCACGGGCCGGTCGTCGCGGACCGGTTCCACCGGGGCGCGCAGCACCCCGGTGGAACCGGGTGGCGCGGGCATCGTGCCGGGGAGCAGTACGCGGCGGGGGCTCGGATCGTCCGCGTTCGCGAGCGGGATCCAGACCGCCGCCGCGGGCAGTACGAACAGGGCGGTGGCGAGGGCCGGTACGAGCCGGGGCCGGGGCGCCCGGCGGCGTAGCGCCGTCAGGGCGAAGGGCGTCAGCGCGCCGAGGAGGGTGAGGGTGGCGCCGACGACCCAGGCGGTGGAGTCGACGGCGCCCCAGTACGGCACGGAGTCCGCCTCGACGGCGGCGAGGGCGGCGAACAGGAACCAGGTACCGAGCGGGACGGCGAGTACGGCGCCGGAGAGCGCGACCGCCGCCGCGCACGCCGGTCCCGACCGGGGTCCGGTGGCCGAGGCGCGGGCGGCGCGGGCCAGGGCGGCGGCCCAGGTGGCGAAGAGGGCCCCGCCGACGACGAGGGCGGCGGCGAGGGCGGCGGCCCGGCCGGGGGCGGCGTTCAGCAGGGAGAAGTCGGCGGCGAGGCCGTCCGCGGTGCCGAAGGCGTCGGTCCAGTCGCCGGAGGCGCGGGCGGAGAGCTGGGATCCGGCGAGCAGGCCGGTACCGAGGGCGGCGCCCCGGCGGGCGGGCCGGAGGCCGTAGGCGTCGGGGTGGCGTACGGCGACCGCCCGCCACAGCGCGACGGTGACGACCCCGGCGACCGCCCAGCCGGTCAGGGCGCCGGTGATCCGGTAGCCGGTGGCGATGCTGTCGGGGGTGAGGGCGGTGATCAGGAGGGCCGCGTCGGTGAAGACGAGTCCGGCGGCGATTCCGGTGGCCAGGCTCTCCGGCACCGACAGGCCCCACAGCCGGCCGGGGCGGGCCAGGACGGCGAGCCGGTCCTCGCGGGTGGGGTGGGTGGCCAGGCCGAGCAGCCGGGGGATCCGGCGCCGTGCGGTCGGCGGCCGGTCCCGGGAGACGTACGAGGCGAGGGCTCCGGCGTCGCGCGGATCGGCGGACGCCCGTACGTCGGCGTCGTGCTCCCGGATCCGCAGTACGCCGCAGAGCGCGAGGCCGGAGACGGCGAGTACGGCGGCCAGTCGGAGGGCGACCGCGCCGCCGATGCTCCCCGGGTCCAGGGCCAGTTCGGCGGCGAGCGGGACGGTGACCCCGGCGCACAGGATCCACCAGGCGGCGATGGCGAGCCGGACCCGGCCGACGTCCCGGGCGGCGATATGGGCGACCTCGTGGCGGAGCAGGGCGCCGATATCCGCCTCGGACTGGAGGTGGGCCCCGGCCCCGGCGATCACCCGGGGGCGGCGGGCGGTGCCTTCGGCACGGGCGCCGAGGCCGAGGCCCCGGCCGCGGCGGATCAGCAGGACGGGAGGCCGGGCCGTTCCCGGGGGTACGACGGCGGCCAGCCGGGCCGCCATCTCCGGCCCGGCGGGGCGGGTCCGCCGGGGGGAGAGCGCCCGGGACCGGGCCGCCGCCCGGACGAGGAGGGCGAGCGGCAGCAGGGCGAGGGGGCCGCAGAGGACGACCAGGGCCTGATCGAGCCGTACGCCGTCGACGCACCGGGTGAAGCCGGTGACCGTGGCCATGGGGTCCGGGCCCGGGACGGCCGGGGCCGCCACCGGTTCGGGGAGGCAGCCGAGTTGGGCGCCGGGCCAGTGGTCCCGCTCCTTGACCAGCCACCACCAGCTGGCGAAGGCGGCGCCCGCGGCGGCGACGACGACCAGCTGTACGAGCCGGGTCGTCGTCGGCTGCGGCAGCCGCGCGCGGGCGATCAGCGCCGCCGGTACGGAACCGTGCGCTCCGCCCTCCTTCCGGGGCCGCCGGGGCCGGTCCTGGCCCCGGGGCGCCCGGTTCCCCCGTCGCATCGCGTGTCAGCCGCCGTCCGAAGTCGCGTCCGGTGGCGGGGGATCCGCTACGGCCGGGTCGGCCGGGCCGGGCCGCCAGCCGTCACCACGGGCCCGGGGCGGGGCACCCGGGGCCGGGTCCGGGGTGGCGGCCGGGGCGGGCTCCGGGGCGGGGGCGTCCGGTACGGAGCCGCGGACCGGGGACTGATCCGGAGACGGGGCCGCTCCCGAACCCGAAGCACCGCCCGAAGCCGCCGGAGGCGGATCCGAGTCGAACCCCGGGGCCGGATTCAGGACGACGGCCGGATTCGGGACGGGAACCGTCGCCGCGCCCGGATCCGGGGCGGGGGCCGGAGCGTCCGGGGCGGGATCGGAGACCGGGTACCGAACCGGAGACCGGACCGAACCCGAACCCGAAGTCGTAGTCGAAGCCGCCGGGATCGAGGCAGCGTTCGAGGCGGAATCAGGGGTGGGATTCGGGACCGGAGTCGAATTCGGGGTCGTGGCGGCCGGATCCGCGTCGGGGTCCGGGACGGGTGTCGCGACCTGCCCCGTACCCCGGGCCCCGCCAGGCGGGGTTTCAGGCCCGGGCGTGGCGGCAGGCGTGGATTCGGCCTCCGGCGTCGGGGCGGCGACCGTCGTCGGCCCCGTGCCCGTGTCTCCGGCCGGGCCGTCCGGCGGCCGAGCGGCAGCCCGGTGCGTCGCCCCCGCCGCAGGCGGCAGCCCCGCCGGGCCCGAGGCCGGCGCCCGGTCGTCCGGCGCCGGGCCGACGGCCGGAGCCGGTGCCCCGCCCGCGCCCGGGGGCAGCCCCTCCGGGCCCGGCGCCGAAGTCGTGGGCGACGGGGGCGACGGGGCCAGAGCGAGGATCAGGATGTGGGCGCAGCGGTCCACTTCCGAGGCGGGCAGGTCGCAGTCCCGGGCGTGTTCCCGGGCCCAGCGCAGGAGGTCTTCGGGGGTGTAGACGCCCGGGTCGGGGGCGCCGTCCGTCAGGGCCGCGCGGCGTTCGTCGGCCGCCTCGCGGCGGCGTCGGCGGCGGGCCCGGCGGCGGGTGAAGGCGCCGCCGCCCCGGCGGACCGCGTCGGCCGCGACATCAGCCAGGAACTGGGCGACGAAGGCGATCAGTACGGGCAGCAGGACCGCCGTGTCCACTCCGGCGGTGAGGACTCCCCCGCCGCCGCGTTCCACCCGCTGCGGCGGGAACGGGTCGTCGGCGTAGGCCCGGCGCGCCTCGTCGAGCCGGGGCAGTTCGTCGGGGGCCAGGGCCCGGACGACGTCCCGGAGGACATCGGCGCCGGTACGGATCCCGGCCGCTCCGGCCGCCGTACCCGTGCCAGCACTTGTGCCCGTACTCGTACCCGTGCCCGTACTCGTGGCCCCGTCCGTGGCCGTAGCTCCTGCCGGGTCCGCCGCCGCCGTCATCGGTGCTCACCGCCGACGGCACCCCGCGCGGCGCCCCGGGCCGTGCCCCGCGCCTCGTCGCGGTCGGCCGTACGGGTCCGGGCCCGGAGGCGTACGAGGAAGGTCCCGGCGCCCGCCGCGCCCGCCGCGCCCAGGGCGAGCGGCAGCAACGGCACGCCGGTGGCGGCGAGTTCCTCCCGGCCGCCGGTCCCGGTCTGGGGCAGCGGGCCACCGCCGACCGTGCCGGAGCCACCGGTTCCGGAGCCGCCGGACCCGCCGGTTCCGCCGCCGGTCACCCCGCCGCCCGGGTCCCCCGGGTCCACCGGGTCGTTCGGCGGACCGGACGGGATCGGCGGCAGCGACGGGGACGGCGAGTTCGACGGCGTGGGCTTGGGGATCGGCCTCGGCGACGGCAGCGGCGCGGCCTTGACGTCGTACGACGCCTTGCCGTCCATCAGCGGCACCGGATCGGTACCCGGAAAGAACTGGATCAGGCCCTGGACGACGAACTGGAGCTTCTCACCGACCGGTACGGCCTTGTCGAGGGTGAGCCGCAGCCGGACCTTGGCGACGCCCTTGGCGGGGATCGAGCCGGTGGACGGCAGTCCGCCGTCGACGGTGAGGAATCCGGAGAGGGCCACCGCGCCCTGGGTCAGCTCGACCGACCGCCATTTCGCCGCGCCCGCGTCGTACCACTCGACCACCACCTGCCGCGGGGTGAGCGCGGCGGCCGGGGGCGCGAGCCGCAGTCCGACGGCGACGATGAAGCTGTCGGTGATCGGAGTGTCGAGGGTGTTGTGGAACTCGGCCTCGACGGTGAGCGCCCGGCCGACGGGCAGCGGCCCGGACTCCGGGCGAATCTTCGCGAACGGTGCGACGGGATCCGCGGCGACGGCCCCGGAACCAGGTCCGGAATCGGGTCCAGGTCCGGAGCCGGGTCCGGCGGTACGGTCCCCGGACGCGAGGCCCGCCCCCGGAACCGCACCCCGAACCGCCCCCGGGGCCGCACCCGAGACCGAATCCGGGGCCGCACCCGAGGCCGCACCCGAGGCCGCACCCGGGGCCGGATCCGACGTCGCGCCCGGCGCCGGAACGGACGCCACCGTTCCGGGGCCGGGTCCGGTCGCCTTCTCCACCCCCGCGCCGTCCCCGGCGGCATGGGCGGGCGCCACCGCCAATACCCCCGTCACCGCCAGCGCGGCGGCGGGCACCGTACCCCGCCACCCCCGCCACCCCCGCGGCCGACGGCGCCGGGCCCGGCCGGATTCATTGCTCTGACGCACGGTGAAGTCCCCCTTCGGGCAGTACGCCCGCACATCTCTCGAATAGCAGTGTGGGGAGGAGTGTGGCACGGAATTCCGGCCATGACGCCTTTCCGGCAACACCTGTTCACGATGCAGTCAATTCACCCCGGCGACACCCCTTCCGAGCGACGAAACCCCTGTTCACCTTGGTACGCAAGGGAATTGCCGACCTCTCCCGAAGAAGAGATCTCCCCCTCACCTACCGGGCCCGCCGGTCGGCATCGCCGGTCACCATTCCCTTTCCGGCCAACAGGGTTCGGCAGTGCCGGAAATCCCGAACACCACCCCTTCGGATTCACCCGTCACAGCCGTTCCGAAACCCTCTTGGCGTCTCCTCGCCATCACCGGCATCGGAACATTGCCCCGCTCACATTCCCCTGGTGATACTGAGTATGTCCGGGGACGCGCGGCTGTGTTCACAGCCCCCGGGATGACCGATGAGCCGGCTCGTCCGACCGATCAGCTCATCTCCCAGGGGGAGAACTTGCAACGACGAACAGATCAATTACGCGGGTCACGGCGGCGGCTCGTGACGGTGACGGCGCTGGCGGCCGTACTGACGGCCGGTACGGCGACGGGGGCGGCGGGGGCCGCGGAAACCGGGACCCATGACCGGGACAAGGGGCGGAGCAGCGCCGGGAAGCCGCGGGCCCAAGCCCCTGCCGGGCCCGAGGCGCCCGGCACCACCATCACCCTGATCACCGGTGACCGGGTGGTCGTGGGCGGGGACGGCCGGGTCCGGTCGGTACGCGGGGCGGCGGGCCGGGCGGACATGGCGTTCCGGGTGACGGCCTTCGACGGCCGGACCCATGTCGTCCCGCGCGACGCCGAAAGGCTGATCGCCGACGGCACGGTGGACCGGCGGTTGTTCGACATCACCGAACTGAGCCGCCCCGAGGCCCGTGCCGCGTACGGGAACGGTGTCCGGGCGCTCGTCGTCTACAGCGGCCCGGCCGCCGGCGCGGCGCGGACGGAGGTCCGCGGCTCGGCCCGGACGGCGGAGCCGCTCGCTCTGCCGGGGGCGGACGCGGTGACCGCGACCGCCCGGACCGGATCAGCGCTCTGGGACGCGCTGACCAGGACCGGCCCCGAAGGCAGGCTCAGTACCACGGCGGGGGTGAAGAAGATCTGGCTCGACGCCGTGGTCCGGCCGTCCCTCGACACGACGACCGGGCAGATCGGGGCCCCGGCCGCCTGGTCGCGCTCGTACGACGGCACCGGTGTGAAGATCGCCGTCCTCGATACCGGGATCGACGCCGCCCATCCCGATCTCGCGGGCCGGGTCGCGGCCGAGCGGAACTTCTCCGACTCCGCCGACGCGAAGGACCGCGACGGCCACGGCACCCATGTGGCGTCCACGGCCGCCGGACAGGGCGTCAAGGACAGCCGTTTCAAGGGCGTCGCCCCCGGGGCGACCCTCCTCAACGGCAAGGTCCTGGACGACTTCGGCGGCGGCACGCTGTCCGGGGTGATGGCCGGGGTCCACTGGGCCGTGGCCCAGGGCGCGGATGTCGTCAATCTGAGCCTCGGCGGCCAGGACACCCCCGAGATCGACCCGTTGGAAGCCCTGATCAACACCTACTCGGCGGAGAAGGGCGTCCTGTTCGCCGTGGCCGCGGGCAACAGCGGCCCGAGCCCCGGCACGGTCGACTCGCCGGGCAGCGCCGAGGCCGCGCTCACCGTGGGCGCCGTGGACGACCACGACGCCGTCGCCGGGTTCTCCTCCCGGGGTCCCGCGGCCGACCAGGGCCAGAAGCCGGAGCTGACCGCGCCCGGTGTCGGGGTCACCGCCGCCGCGGCGGCCGGTACGGCCGCGGCCGAGCAGCCGCCCGGCTACACCACCAAGTCCGGTACGTCGATGGCGACTCCGCATGTCGCGGGCGCGGCGGCGATCCTCAAGCAGAAGAACCCCACCTGGTCCGGTGACCGGATCAAGGCGGTACTCACCGGATCGGCGACGCCCGGTACGGGTACCGCGTACGACCAGGGCGCGGGCCGGGTGACCGTCGACCGGGCGCTGGACCAGTCCGTCTCGTCGGCCCCGGTCTCCGTCGCCTTCGGGAAGCAGCGCTGGCCGCACCACGACAACGCGCCCGCGACGAAGGCGCTGACGTACCGCAACACCGGTTCCGCCGATGTCGTCCTGGAGCTGGCCGTGGACGCCCGGAACCCGGCGGGCGGGCCCGCCCCCGCGGGCTTCCTCACCGCCGACCGGCCGCGCCTCACCGTCCCGGCCGGTGGCACCGCGTCCGTCGGCCTGACCGCCGATACCCGGATCGAGGGCGGCGGGGACGGCCGGTACTCGGCGACCGTGGTGGCCACCGGCGGCGGGCAGCGCGTCCGGACCCCGGTGACGGTCGAGCGGGAGATCGAGTCGTACGACGTCACCGTGCGGGCGATCGACCGGGACGGCTCGCCCGACCCGAACGGCTTTGTCTATCTGGCCGGTTACGAGGGGCTGGGGGCCGGGACGTACCACAGGCCCGACCTGGTGAACGGCACGGCCACGGCCCGGGTCCCGAAGGGGCTGTTCTTCCTCGACTACGTGTCGTTCGATCCGACGCCGGACGGGGGCGTGGACATCTTGTACCAGCCCGAGGTCGTGGTGGACCGGGATCTCACGGTCACCGCGGACACCCGGCTGACGAAGCCGCTCGACATCACCGTGCCGGATCCGGCCGCGGCCCCGGTCGCCGCCGACTTCTGGTCGCTGATCGACGGCCCGGTGCCGTACAGCTTGGGTCACTACTCCGGCGGCTTCGGCAACTTCAGGACCGCGGGGGTCGGGACCGCGAGGTATCCGCTGGTCGAGGCCCGGCTCGGGATCTGGTCCGTGGACGGCACGCAGTACGCGATCCACTCCGGCGGCCGGGTCGACCGGTTCTCCACCGGCCTCACCAAGCACTACACCCAAGCGGAGATGGCGCCCGTGACCATCCGGCCGGGCGGTTCCGTGCCCGGCAAGCTGAGCGCTGTCCGGCCGATCGGCACCCTGCCGGGTCTGGACCCCATGGGCACGATAGATCCGGGGCCGCTGCCCTCGGACCGGGCGCAGCAGGTCCGGGTGTCCACCGGGGGCGGGGTGAAGTGGAACTTCGCCGTCGCCGAGTACCCGACGCAGGGCTACTCCTACGACTCGTCCCATCAGTTGCCGTCGGCCCGCCGGTTCGAACCGGGCCGGGACTACGCGCTCGCCCTCAACGTCGGTGCCCAGGGGCCGGCCCTGCCCGCGGGCTACGGCGGTGTCCGGGACGGCGACCGGCTGTGGGCGACGGTGCCGCTGATCACCGACGGCAAGGGCAATCCGGGCACCCCGTTCACCGGGCGGTTCGAGACGACGCTCCACCGCGACGGGGTGCTCGTCGGCCGGCACGACGACCCGCTGTCGGGCAGCAGGCGCGGCCGGTTCACCGTCCCGGACGGCGATGCCTCCTACACCCTGGCGGCAACCGTCGAGCGGCCGTCGACGGTGGCCCGGGTGGCGACCCGGGTCGAGGCGAGCTGGACGTTCCGCTCCGCCAGGACGGCGGGACCCACCGCGCTCCCGCTCTCGGTGGTCCGCTTCGGCGCGAAGGCCGGACCGGACTCCACCGCTCCGGCGGGCCGGGTCCAGTTGGTTCCGGTGACCGTGCAGGGGGCCGCCGCCGGGACCGTTCCGGCGGCTCTGACCACGGAGATCTCCTACGACGAGGGCCGGACCTGGAAGCCGCTCCCGGTCGTCCGGGGCGTGGCGCCCGTGGTCAACCCGGCGGCGGGGAAGGGGGTCTCGTTCCGTGCCTCGGTCGTCGACCGGGACGGAAACCGGTCCACCGTGACCGTCGTCAACGCGTATCTCGGGCGGTAGCCCGGAGCCGCACCGGGCTCCGGCCGGGGGCGTGGCCCGCCCTCGGCCGGGGTCCACCCCGCTCCCTCGGCCCGGCCGTCGGGACAGCCCGTCGCGGCCCGCCCCGACGGGTCGCCGAACCCTGCCCGTACGACGCCCCGAGAGCCTGAACCGTTCGTTACGGGGCGGCTGTTGAGCCACCGATTGCACCCATGCATACTTCCGGCACAGGGGGGCGTACAGACGTACGTGTACCCCGGCTCGGAGTGGGCTTCTCCGGCCCCTCCGCATCGCTCCTCATCTGGGGGAATCTTGCGCAGTCCAACGAGGAAGACGACCTCCGCGGCGATCGCCGCCGTGGTCGCCGCGGCTCTGACGGCGGGCCTGACCAGCCCGGCGTCGGCCGCGAACGGCGGACCGGGCGGCGCCCCGGCCGCCGCGAAAGCGGGGGCATCGGGCCCCGCCGTCCACACCGTCACACTGATCACCGGCGACCGGGTCCTGGTGGACGCCAGGGGCCGGGTCGTCACCGTCCAGCGCGCCGACGGCAGGGCGGGCATACCCGTCTTCACCGAGGTCCGCGACGGCCGGACCTATGTCGTCCCGTTCGACGCCCGGCGGCTGATCGCCGACGGCACACTCGACCGGCGGCTCTTCGACATCACCGAACTCACCCGGCCGGAGAGCCTCAAGGCCCACCGTGCCGGTCTGAAGGTCATCGTCGGCTACCGGGGCGCCGCGGCGCAGGCCGCCAGGGCCGGTGTCCGTACGTCCGAGGGCACCACCGTCCGCCGGACCCTGCGGGCCCTCGACGCCGACGCCGTGACCAGCGCCCGGGGCCGTACCGGAGAGCTGTGGGACGCGCTCACCCGGTCCCGCGCCGACGGTTCGACGGCCGCGACCTCCGGGATCTCCCGGATCTGGCTGGACGGCGTCCGCAAGGCGACGCTGGACCGCAGTACCGGGCAGATCGGCGCGCCCGCCGCCTGGGCCCGTTCCCTGGACGGCACCGGGGTGAAGATCGCCGTCCTGGACACCGGGATCGACGCGACCCATCCCGATCTCGCGGGCCGGGTCGTCGCGGCGAAGAACTTCAGCTCCGCCACCGGCCCCGAGGACAAGCACGGCCACGGTACGCATGTGGCGTCCACCGCGGCCGGACGGGGCGTCAAGGACAGCCGCTTCAAGGGTGTCGCGCCGGGTGCCGAGCTGATCAACGCCAAGGTCCTCGACGACGGCGGCAGCGGCGACGACTCCGGGATCGTCGCGGGGATCGACTGGGCGGTCGCCCAGGGCGCCGATGTCCTCAATCTGAGCCTCGGCGGCTACGACACCCCCGAAATCGACCCGCTGGAAGCCCAGATCAACAAGCTCTCGGCCGAGAAGGGCGTCCTGTTCGCCGTCGCCGCGGGCAACTCGGGCCCGGACGCGGGCGGCATCGGCTCGCCGGGCAGCGCCGACGCGGCCCTGACCGTCGGCGCCGTCGACGACAACGACCGGCTCGCGGAGTTCTCGTCGGTCGGCCCGCGTAACGGTGACGGCGGCCTGAAGCCCGATGTCACCGCGCCGGGTGTGGCGACCACGGCCGCCGCCGCGACGGGCACCACCGGGCAGAACCCGCCCGGTTACACCACCATGTCGGGTACGTCGATGGCGACGCCGCACGTGGCGGGCGCGGCGGCGATCCTCAAGCAGAAGAACCGGGACTGGACCGGCGACCGGATCAAGGCGACGCTGATGGCGTCTGCCGTGGGCGGCGCCTATTCGCCGTTCCAGCAGGGCGCGGGCCGGATCCGGGTCGACAAGTCGCTCGACCAGGCCGTGACGGCCGATCCGGCGTCGGTCTCGCTGGGGACGCAGCTGTGGCCCCACCACGACGACACCCCGGTCACCAAGAAGATCACCTACCGCAACAGCGGTACGGCGGACGTCACCCTCGATCTGGCGCCGGTCTCGGCCGTCGGCGGCGACGGGCGGCCCGCCCCGGCCGGGTTCTTCACCCTCGGGGCGCGGCGGATCACGGTTCCCGCGGGCGGTACCGCGGCCGTCGATCTGACCGCGGACACCCGGCTGGGCGGTTCGGTGAACGGCTCGTACTCGGTGACCGTCGCGGCGACCGGCGGCGGTGCGAGTGTCCGCGTCCCGGCCTCCGTGGTGCGTGAGGTCGAGTCGTACGACGTCACCTTCAGGACCACGGGACGCGACGGGGCCCCCAGCACCAAGTGGGTGGCCGATCTGTCGGTGGTGACCGGGCCGGACTCCGGGCGGGAGTATCTGCCCGATCTGACGCGGGGCACGACGACGGTCCGGATTCCGCGCGGCACGTACGAGATGTCGGCCTTCGCGCCGGTCGACCCGGTCGCGCCGGAGAAGGGCGGCGATGTGATCCACAGCCCCGTGCTCTCCGTGACCGGTCCCACCACCGTCGCCCTCGACGGCCGCGCGACCAAGCCGGTGACGGTGAAGGTGCCCGACGCGGCGGCCCGGCAGACCTCGGTGGGGATGTCGTACTTCCGGCAGATGTCCGACGGCGGCTACTACGGCCGCTCGGTCGACTTCACGAGCTTCGCCGACGTCCGTACCGGCTATATCGGCCCGCGCGTGACGGACGGCTCGCTCTCCCAGTCCTGGTACTCGCAGTGGGTCCGGGGCACGACGGAGTACAACACGCTCTCCGGCGGGCCGGTCGAGCGGCTGGCCACCGGCTGGAGCAAGACGTACGCGGCCAAGGACTTCGCGCTGCTGAAGACGAGTGTCGGTGCCTCCGTCCCCGGCAAGCAGGGCGGCTTCGGGGTCTACGGCGAACTGCCGGACAACTCCTCCACCTTCACTCCGTGGTCGAAGCAGCCGCTGCCGGGCAGCCGGAACATCCATGTCTCCACCGGTGACGGGGCGATCTGGGACGTGACGGTCGCGCAGTTCGGCCCGCCGGACCCGGAGGGCTACCCGACCTTCGAGACGATCTACGGAAGCGGCGTCCCGAAGCGGTACACGGGCGGCCGGACCTATACGGAGGTCTACAACACCGGCGTGCAGAGCCCGGTGGTGAACGCGGACAGCCGGATCGAGCGGGACGTCAACTACATCTACGCGCCGATGACCCTCTTCGGTGACGGCGCGGGTCATCTGGGTCTCATCGATTACACGACCGCGAAGACGACCCTGCACCGCAATGGCGTGCTCCACACGTCGGAGCCGCTGCCGCTGGACGAGGTGGCGTTCCGGGTGCCGTCGGCCTCGGCCTCGTACACCGTGGCGACCTCCGTCAACCGGAGCCCGGCGGTGACGTCGACCTCGACCCGGGTCGAGGCGTGGTGGACGTTCACCTCGGTCCGGACGAAGACTCCGGCGGTGCTGCCCGTCTCCACGGTCCGTTTCCAGCCGCCGCTGGCGCTGGACTCGACCGCTCCGGCGGGCCGTTCCCAGACCTTCCCCGTGGTCGTGCAGGGCCCGGCGGCGGGGGCGAACCTCAAGTCGCTCGCGGTCTGGGTGTCGTACGACAACGCGAAGACCTGGAAGTCCGTGCCGGTCAAGAGCGGCAAGGTGACCGTGGTCGCCCCGGCGAAGGGCAAGGGCCTGGCGCTCAAGGCCCAGGTCGTCGACAAGAAGAACAACAAGGGATCCGTCGTGGTCCACAACGCGTACCGCGGTAAGTAGCGCGCGGCTCGACGCGACCAGGGGCGGCCCGCCGGAACTTCTCGTTCCGGCGGGCCGCTCCGTCGTCGCGGCGGTGGTACGAAGTCTCAGGCGGCCGGGCGGCGCCAGGCGGGTTCCCGGGACGCCAGCCAGCCGCGGAGCCTGCGGGCGGCGTGCGCGGCGTCCGTACCCACGCCGTGGATTCCGCCGGAGAGGAAGGACCGCTGGCCCTCCAGACCGATGAAGGCGAGACCGGGGTGGATGGTGGAGAGGCCGGAGCGCTGCCGGGGCAGCCCGCGCCGGTCGAGGGCGCCGATGGGCCGCAGATACTCCAGCGCCGGGCGGTAGCCGGTGGCGAGGAAGACGGTGTCGACGTGTTCGGTGCGGCCGTCGGCCCAGCGGATCCCGGTGCCGTCGGATCCGGTGAACAGCTCGCGCCGGTCGATGAAGCCGCTCTTGAGGGCCTTGCGGTAGGTGTCGTCGTTGTCGACGACGACGGCGTACTCCCGCAGCGGCACCACGGACCCGAGCGGTAACAGCAGCCAGCCCTCCAGCGCCTTCCATCCGGCCTGCCGCTTCGGGGGCTTGAGCTTGGTGTAGCGGACGGGCCGCCGGCTGGCGAGGGTGACCCGGGCCTCCCCGGCGATCTCATGGGCGATCTGCATGGCCGAGTTGGCCGCGCCGACCACGACGACCCGCTGTCCGGCGAAGGGTTCCGGCGAGCGGTAGTCGGCGGAGTGCAGCACCTTCCCGGTGTATCCGGCCAGGCCGGGGATCGCGGGGCGGTGCGGATTGCCGTAGGTGCCGGTGGCGGCCACCACGACCGGGGCGTGCAGTACGTCGCCGGTCTCGGTGGTCACGGCGTAGCCGTCGCGGGTGGTGTGAACGGCGGTCACCCGGGTGCCGAGGCGGATCTCGCAGTCGAGCCGGGCGGCGTACGACCGCAGATAGGCCACCATCTCGTCGCGGAGGGGCAGATGGTCGTCCCGGGCGGGGAACGGCATCCCCGGCAGGCAGGAGAGCCGGGCGGGGGTGAAGATGGTGAGGCTGTCGTAGTAGTGGGGCCAGGATCCGACCGGTTCGGTTCCGGCCTCCAGCACGATCGGGCTGAATCCCTGGTTCCGCAGGGCGTAGGCGGCTCCGAGGCCCGCCTGTCCGCCGCCGATGACGATCGCGTTGTCCATGTCCGGGGTTCCTCCGCTCCTTCGGACCGGGCCCGCCGTACGCGGCGTACGGCTGCCCGGCCGGTGTCCGTGGTCGTTCCGAGGTGCTCGCGGTTGGTCGTGGTGCCGCTGTCCGGTCGGGTACGGGTGACTGGTTCGGGGAGGTGGGGTGCGGGGAGCGGTGGGGTGCGGTGCGGGCGTCGTTCAGTCGGCGGCCGGGGCGGCCGTCCGTACGGGCAGGGGCAGTCCGCCGTCGACGGCGGAGACGGCGGCGTCGATGAGGGTGACGAGCGGGGTGGTGCCGCCGAGCCGGTACCAGTGGTCCATGCTCGCCTCGACGGCCCCGCCGACCACGTGGAAGACCAGGGCGACATACGGGTCGTCGGCGGAGAGCCCGGTCCGGCGGGCCAGCGCCCCGACGGTGAGGACCTTCTCGTCGGCGAACATCCGGGTCATCCGGGCGGTCAGCGCCGGGGTCTCCGCGACGACCGACAGCCGGGTCAGCCACTCGTCGCGGTCGGTGTCGAACCGGGCCAGGTCCTCCCGCCAGGCGTGGACGACGGCGGCGGCCGGGGAGAGCCCGGCGGGGGCCGCCTCGATCCGGTCGGCCAGGGTGGCGATCCGCCGCTCGTCGTCCGGGTAGGCGACCAGCAGCGCATCCTCCTTTACCGCGAAATAGTTGAAGAACGTACGCGCCGAGACTCCGGCCGCCTCGCTGATGTGCTCCACGGTCACCCGGTCGAGGCCGTACTCCGCGACCAGGCGCAGGGCCGTGGTCGCCAGCAGCCGGTGCGTCCGCCGCCGCTTGCGCTCCCGGAGGCCGGGGGCGCCGTCCGGGCCGCGCGGGGCGCGGTCCGGGCCCGATCCGTACGCCTGTTCGTCCGTCGTCACGGTTCCACGGTAGGGATATAGATGCAGATTCTGCAAGATTGCAGAGTCTGCATTTTTCGGCCAACCTCGGTCCGGGGCGCGGCAGTCGGGGCGGGCGTACGGCCCCGAACCCGGCGCCGGGCCCGGCGGGGCGGCCGGACCGGAGGCGGGTCAGGCGGAGGCGCGCTTCTTCGGCGCGGCCTTCTTGGCGGTCCGCGCGGAGCCGGTCGACTTCACGCTCTTCGCCGCCGTCTTGGCGGTCTTCGCCGTCTGCGCGGTCTTCGCCGAGGTGGACTTCTTGGCGTCGCCCCGCGCCGACCCCTTCGCGGCGGTCTTCGCGGGGGTCTTCGCGGGAGTCTTCGCGGGAGTCTTCTTCGCCGCCGCCTTCTTCGCCGGGGCCTTGGCGGGCGCCTTGGCCGCCGCCTTCTCGGGCGCCTTCTTCGTGGCCGTCCGCTTCCGGGAGGAGATCGGGGTGACCTCGGCGGACCCACCGGAGTCACCGGAGTCGCCGCCCCGGGCCTCCCGGGCGGCCCGGACACTGCTCTCCAGCGCCGCCATCAGGTCGATCACCTTCCCGCCGCCCTCGGCTGGCTCCGCCTCCGGCAGCACTCCCCCGCCCTCCGTCTTCGCCGCGATCAGCCGCTCCAGGGCGACCCGGTAGTCGTCGTGCAGCGAGTCCATGGAGACCGAGCCGAGCGTGTCCATCAGGGCGTCCGCGAGATCGAGTTCGGCGTCCCGTACGGTGACCTCGGTCTCCGGCGCCACCCCCTCCGGGGTCCGGATCTCGTCCGGCCAGAGCAGCCCGTGCATGGCGATCACATCGTCCAGCACCCGCAGCATCCCCAGCCGCTCGCGCCCCCGGAGGGCGAATTTGGCCAGCGCCACCTTGTCGCTCCGCTTCAGCGCCTCCCGGAGCAGGGTGTACGGCTTGGCGGCGGGCACCCCATTGGCCGAGAGGTAGTACGCGGCTCCCATCTGGAGCGGATCGATCGACGAGGCGGGGACGAACGCCACGATCTCGATCGTCTTCGCCGTCGGCAGCGGCAGCGCCGCCAGGTCCTCGTCCGTGATCGGGACGATCGAGCCGTCCGCCTCCTCGTACCCCTTGCCGATCTCGGCGGTCGGCACCTCCTCCTCGTCCAGCTCGCACACCTTGCGGTAGCGGATCCGGCCGCCGTCCGTGGTGTGGATCTGCCGGAAGGAGATCGAATGGCTCTCGGTGGCGTTCACCAGCTTGATCGGGATGCTGACCAGCCCGAAGGAGATCGCACCGTTCCAAATGGATCGCACTTTGATCCCTTTCGCCCGATAAACATGTGATTCTCATCGTATGACGCCGATTACCGAGGTCGCCGGGCGACGAGTGGCGCTCAGCAACCTCGACAAGGTCATCCACCCGGCCACCGGGACGACCAAGGGCGAGCTGGTGCACTACTACGCGGTCACCGCCGAGGCCCTGCTGCCGCATCTGCGGGACCGGCCGGTCTCCTTCCTTCGCTACCCGGACGGGCCCGACGGCCAGCGGTTCTTCACCAAGAACCCGCCGCCCGGTACGCCGTCATGGGTACGGACCACCCCGGTACCCCACTCCGACGACCCCCGGGCCCACCAGGTGGTGATCGACGATCTGCCGTCGCTGGTGTGGGCGGCGAACCTGGTCGTGGAGCTGCACACCCCTCAGTGGCGGGCCGGGACGCCCGGTATCGCCGACCGGCTCGTCCTCGACCTCGACCCGGGGCCGCCCGCGACGATCGGGCAGTGCTGCGAGGTGGCCCTCTGGCTGCGGGAGCGCCTGGCCGCCGACGGGCTCACGGCCTGCGCCAAGACCTCCGGCGCCAAGGGGCTGCATCTGCTCGTACCGCTGACCCCGACACCCTCGAAGGACGTCTCCGCCTACGCCAAGGAACTGGCCAAGGAGGGCGAGACGGCGCTGCCCGGACTCGTCCTGCACCGGATGAACCGGGCACTGCGGCCCGGCAAGGTCTTCGTGGACTTCAGCCAGAACGCCGCCGCGAAGACCACGGCGGCGCCGTACACCCTCCGGGCCCGGCCCGAACCCACCGTGTCCACCCCCGTGACCTGGGACGAGATCGCCTCCGGCGCCGACGGGACCGGTCTCGGATTCCGCTTCGACGCGATCGGCCCCCGCCTCGAACGGTACGGGGACCTGCTGGCGCCGCTCCTGGACCCGGCGGCGGCCCGGCCACTGCCATGACCGGTGCCGACGCCACCGGGCCGCGCCCGCCCGTGCGGGTGGCGCTGGCGGAGCCCGTGGACACCCTGCCGCGCGGGGCGGGTCTGGCGTACGAACCCAAGTTCGACGGCCACCGGATGCTGATCTTCCGGGACGCCGGGACGGGACCGGAGGCCGTACGGCTCCAGGCACGTTCCGGCCGGATCGTGACGGCCGCCTTCCCGGATCTCGTGACGGCGGCACTCCGGCTGCCGCCGGGGACGGTCCTCGACGGCGAGGTCGTCGTCTGGCGGGACGGCCGGACGGACTTCGCGGCCGTCCAGAAACGCGCCATGGCGACGGAACGGCACGCGCCGGGGCTGGCGGCGACGCTCCCGGCGTCGTACGCGGCCTTCGACGTCCTCGCCGAGGGCGGCCGCGACCTGCGGGGCCTGGCCTACCGGCACCGCCGGGCCCGGCTGGTCGCCCTGCTGACCCCGCTCGGCCCACCGCTCCAGGCGGTCCCCATGACGGTCGACGCCGACGAGGCGGCCGAGTGGTACGAGACCCTGCCCGCGATCGGCGTCGAGGGCCTGGTGGCGAAGCGGCTCGACGGAACGTACCGGGGCGGGGCCCGGGTCTGGTGGAAGCTCCGCCATACGACCCCGCGCGATGTGGTCGTGGTCGGCCACACGGGTCCGCCGGACCGCCCCCGGGCACTGGTCGTCGTCCTCCCCGGCGACGACACCCCGGTGGTGTCGTCCCCTCTGACCCCGACACTCCGCGCCCAGGCGGCGGCGCTGCTCCCGCCGGGCACGGGAGGCGAGGGCCGGGCGACGGCCCCGGGCCTCGGCGAGATCACCTACCGCGAGGTGCCCCCCACACTCCCGGCGGAGGCCGACCTCCGCACAACCCGCCACACGGTCCTCACCATCACCCGCCTCCGCCCACCATGACCGAGGCCCCGCACCCCCCTGATAAAGAAGGGGACGCGGGGCCTCGACTTCGACTGCCCTAGACGCGCGCGGCCTTGGCGAGCGCCACGAGCCCGGAGAAGGCCCGGCTGGAGACCATCAGCACCGGACCGTCAGCCCGCTTGGAGTCCCGTACGGGAACTATGCCGGTCACGGACGCGTGGGAGGGGGCCCACTCAACGCACTGGCCCCCGTTGGGGTCGCTGTAACTGGACTTCGCCCAGTCAGCCGTGGCTAATTCGAGTTCGATACCCATCGTTTAAGCGTGCGACCTCTTGGCGAGCGCCACAAGTCCGGTAAACGCCTGAGTGGAGACCATCAGGACCGGACCGTCAGCCCGCTTGGAGTCCCGCACGGGAACTATCCCGGTCGCCGACGCGTGAGTGGGGGCCCACTCGACGCAGGACCCGCCGTTGGCATCGCTGTACGAAGACTTGACCCATGCGTACAGGGGAGGGGTTCGGGTCATCATGTGTACTCCTCAAAGGCTTCACGGATGCGGCTGTTTGTGGCATCACGCCCAAGGGCTTCCGCCCGAAGCCGATCGTAAGTCGCCATGGCGGCAGCCGTGATCTTGGGTGCATCTTGCGGTCGACCACCTTGCGGACCCTCAGCATGGAGCACCATGGGCCCCTTCTCAAAGGTCAGCAGCGTAAAGGGGCGGGAAGTGGCAGGCGCGACCGTGTTGGGCAAGAGTTGCAAAGTCAGGTTCCGCCGCTTCGCGTCATCCAACAAGCTCTGAAGCTGGCCAGCCATCACACTCGGACCGCCTACTGCAACCCTCAGACATGCCTCATGAAGGACCACCCACAGGTCAGGGGCGGGCGGTTCGACGCGATCCAAGATCTCACGTCGCGCGCGCCGTGCGGCAACCTTGGCTTCCACCTGATCGTCGGTCAGCCGGGGAACGCCCATCTCATACAGCGCCCGTGCGTACTCCGGAGTTTGCAAGAGTCCGTCCGGACTCAGGGTTGTGTAAATGAAGATCTGACGTGCCCGACGCTCGTACTGGAGATACGGCACGAACCACGACGGATGGTCGCCCTCTAGGGCCTGTACGTACTGCCGGTACAGCATCGTTCCGGTGCCGAACACGTGGTCGCACCCCACTGCGAACCGCTCGCTCGGATCAAGTAGGGCGCGCTCCACCTTGCTGACGTACGCCGCTGAGTACTTGATCGCGGACCCTAGCCCCCGAAGGGTCATCTTTCGGGCGATGCGTAGGTCTCGCACGTCCTGCCCGAAGACTTCAAACGGACTCAACAAATCTGGGAACTCGCCCTTGCCCATAGTGCTCACCTCCATGTCATGCCTCTAAGGCAGCGTCGAACGACGTTCGACCTGTTGAGATGCAGCACTCAACCGGCAGCAGCATAGGGCTAGTTGTGCTCCTCTGGTCACTGAACGAATCCAGAGGAAGACAAGGAGCTACCGATGGCCGACTCACCCCGGCCCGGCGTCGCAGGTCACCGCCCCGATTCCGTGAAGACCCTCACCTGGCCGCCGTGCGAGTGCGGAGGCCCCAAGTGCCCCGACTCGGCACCGGCCGAGGACGCCGACCACCTCGACAGCCGGACCATGGCGCGGCTGCGGCCCCTGGTGGAGGAAGCCAACCAGCGGGCGGGAGGACGGCGGTGATCCGACGGAAGGGACAAGAGGAATGCGCCGAGTGCGTACGGCTCCGCGCCCTGCTGAGGGATGCGAGGCGCGTCGGGGACGGGTCGCTCGCCGCCGACTGTCGCGTACTGCTGCGCCGCCATCCCGCCCATGACGACGTGCCCGTCCCCGCCACCGGGACCGAGCGGTGACCGTGCTCTCCCGGCCCGGTGAGCCCTGATGCGCGACGCGCCGAAGTTCCGGGTGGAGATCACTGCCGAAGGGCCCGTCTACGGAACCCTCCACACCGCCCGCGTCACCCTCGGCACGTTCGAGACCCCCTACCCCGGGCGGGCCCTGCGATGGACCTCCGTACAGGCCCACCGGATCGCCGACCGCCTCGACCCCGCCCCGGACACCCCCTGGGCCACCGGCTCACTGCGACACCTGCCCGCATACGCCTACGACACCGGCGACGCCCCCACCCAACTCCGCCACTGGGCCACCCCCGAACTCATCGGCACAGCCCACCACCGATTACGCGACGGATACCCCGTCATCCTCACCGCCACCGACCACACCGGCCGCTACACCGCCACCATCACACCCCCACCGCACCGAAACGCCCCGACCCAACCCACCGGGGCAACCCCGAGGTAACCCCCCATGACCCGCGAAGCGCTCCTCACCACCCCCCAGCCCTTCACCCCACCCTGCGCCTACTGCGGACACCCAACCGGAGCC
>NZ_JBFADP010000044.1:0-74166 GCF_040641415.1 Streptomyces sp. NPDC020875
CTCGGCCGACTCGGCGTCGTCGGGGTCGTACGCCGCCCCGCCCCGCCGGGGGCGGGGGGGGGTGCCCCCCCCGCCCGGGGGGGCGGGCCCCCCCCGGCGCGTTCCGTTTCCCGGCCGGGGCCCGGGTTACCGGATCGCCGGTCCCGCCAGCCGGGCCGCGGCCGTTCCCAGCCCGGTGGGCCGGCCCGGCCGTACGGTCCCCGCGCCGCGCGCGATGTCCTCGGGGCCGTAGCGGCGGACCGACCGGTGCCAGTGCAGTACGCCCGCCAGCCAGTCCTCCAGCTCCCCGACATAGGCGGAGAGCGCCGCCCGCTCCGCCGCCCCGAGGCCGAAGTCGTCGCAGACCAGCGGCAGCTCCTCCGCCTTGACGTGCAGGAACTGCCGCAGCCGCCCCCGCATCAGATCCGCCACGATCCCCACGGCCTGCGGACAGTCGCAGCCGAAGAAGGTCTCCACGACCAGCACCGCGTTGTGCAGATCGCCCTCGGTCTCGATCTCCTTCTGGTACGAGAACAGATCGTTCAGCAGGCTTGCGTAGCTGACGGCCGCGGCCACCAGGCTCGTCACCGGGCCGCTGCGGAGCACCGCCGCCGGTACGCCGCGTTCGTGCCGCAGCCGGCTGAGCAGCATCGTCAGATCGGAGCCGAAGGTGGCCCGGCGCATCTCCAGATAGTCCACCGGGTCGGGGACGCGGTGCTGGGTCAGATTCCCCAGCTCCCAGAGCCAGCTGTCCAGCATCGCCCCGATCGCGGTCCGCAGCTCGTCCCGCGCCCCGGGTGGCATCGGCCCGGCGGTACGGCCCCAGAGCTCGGCCAGCGCGCGTTCCATCGGGCTCACCGCGAACGCCGGGGCGGCGGCCGGGTCGTCGAGCGGCAGACAGGCCATCAGCCGTTCGTTGGTGAGCCGGACGCCCGCCGGGTCGCGGGGGCGGCCGAAGACGACGGAGTAGTAGTCGTCGGCATAGGTGCCCCAGGTCAGCCAGAGGGCGCTCAGCTCCAGCTCCTCCGGGGTGGCGTCCGGGTCGATCCCCGCCGAGCAGAGCGCGAAGTCGAAGCCGCGCAGCATCCGGGCGTCCCAGATGTCGCCGAGCAGCCCCATCCGTTCCGCCCAGGCGATCGACGCCTCCAGGGCCCGTCCGTGGTGCGGATTGAGCCGCAGGGGGAACGGCAGGGCCAGTTCGGGCAGGAGCGAGGGGCCGGTCCGCCGGTACGGGGTGTGCGAGAGGGCCCGCAGTCTGGCCTCGGCGGGGCGGCCGAAGAGGTTGCGGACGTCGAACGCCGAACCGCCGAGCGGGCCGCCGGAGCGGGAGCCGGTCCCGGCCCGCTCGTTCATATAGCGGCTCGACCGCAGATGCCAGGCGTGGCCGCCGGACTGCCAGTCCTGGAGCCCCTTGACGTAGCGGGCGACCGCCGTGACCTCGTCCGGGGTCAGGCCCCGCTCCAGACAGAGCGCCGGGACCTCCGTCACCGCGGTGTTCTCGAACTGGTGGAGCCGTGAGGTGAGCAGATCGTTCACCGCCTCGGCCGCCTCCTGCGTCGGACAGCCGAGAAACGTCTCCAGGACCAGGACGCCATTGCTCAGCTCACCCTCCTCCTCGACCTCCCGCTGGTAGGAGAAGAGGTCGTTGCGGAGATGGACGGCGTCGGCGAAGCACTCGGTGAGCACCCGCAGCGGACGGGACCGGGCCGCGGACGCGGGCAGTTCGGCTCCCGCCGCGAACTCCACCAACTGGGCCGACCAGGGGGCGCCGCCCACCTTGCGGCGCATCTCGATGTACTCGACCGGATTGGCCACCCGGCCCTCGTTGATATTGGCCAGCTCCCAGTCGGACTCGTTGAGCAGATCGCGGGTGGACTCGGTGAACCGGGCCAGCCACCCCGGCCCCATGGCGGGCACGGTCCGCCGCCACAGATCGGCGAGCCCCGCCTCCACCGGATTGACCGGCTCCGGCGGCTCCGTACCGGGCTCCACGGGCATGAACGCGGCCAGCCGGTCGAGATGGACCCGGCCGCCCCGGCGGTCCCGGGGCCGCTTGAACATCTCCAGGAAGTGGTCGTCGAAGAAGAAGACCCAGACGTACCAGTCGGTGACCAGGGCGAGGGTCTCCGGGTCGCAGTCGGGGTGGGTGTAGGCGCAGAGCCCGGCGTAGTCGTGCGCCTCCAGGTCCGGCTCCTCCCAGACGCCCGACCCCTCCAGCATCCCCATGGACCGGGCCCAGGCCCGGGTATGGGTCCGGGCCGACTCCACGGCCGGGTTGAGCCGGGCCGGCCAGGGCAGATAGAAATCGGGCAGGACAAAGGGCTGAGCCATGCGTGCCGGGCCTTTCGGATCGGGCGGGACGTTCTCGCCGCCAGTGTCTGCCCGTCCCCCGGACGGAGCACGCCCCGAACCGATTAGTCATATCAACGTACGAACGCATCGCCGGGGCGCACGGGTCGGCCCCGACGCGCCCCTGGATGCCGCGCACGCCCCCTCCCAGCAGCCATCGGACCCCCGGCCCGGCCCCCGCCCGGCCGGACTGCCCGCTGTCACGTATCACCCCTGGGCCCGATCCCTCGAACGCCCTTGCGAAATGCCCGTATCCGTCCGGTCGTACGGCTCCCCGGCCCGGCCGGACCGTCCACCGGGCGGCCCTGTCGGGGGAACCGCCGCCGCCTTGCCTCCCCGGGCTGGCCGACGCCCCGTCATACGTCGCTGACCGGCTGGAAGTCGAAGATCGGTTCCCAGTACAGGTGTTCGTCGGTCCGTGTACGATCTGCCGGGTCGTCCGTACACCACCACCCGTGCAGCGCCGCACCGGGGAACGGCAGTGGGGGAGCAGATGCAGAGAGTCAGAGTCCCGCACGACGTCACCGAACTCCTCGCCGGCGCCGTCCGCGACCGCGGCTGGACGGGCCCCGCCCACCACGCCGTCGGCGGACGGGAACGCAACGGATCCTGGCGCCAGGCGGCCGCCATCGGCGCCGTCGCCCTGCTGGTCGGCACCCTGACGACCTGGGGCCTGATCCAGGTCCGGGACGAACTCGACGGCCGGGTCGCGCTCGGACTCGGCTTCGGCTATCTCATCACCCTCATCGTCGGTCTCGCCGCCGTCGCCCACCGGCCGGGACCCGAGCGCCCCGCCGTCTGGATCCAGCTCTACGAGGACGGGCTCGCCCACTACCGCCAGGGCGCCCACCGGCCCACCGTCCTCGCCTGGGACGAGATCCAACGGGCCGACCACCACATCACCCGGATCGAGGACTCCTCCGGCCGGGAGGTCCGCCGCGTCCACTCCCTCAGCGTGACCCCCGTACCGGACCCGGTCCGGCGGGTCCGGCGCGGCACCGTCGCCCTGCCGCCCGGCTTCCCCGACGCCGAGGTACTGGCCAGGTACATCACCGGCCGCACCCGCTGACCGGCGGAACCACCCCGCCTTCCGCACCGCCCCCGGCCCGCACGCCGCGGGCCCGGTACCGAGGTACCGGGCCCGTCGCGCCGATCGTCCACCCGGCCCGGGGAAGCGCCCCGGCCGGTGCCCTACCGCGTGCCGACCGCCGCCCGGACCGCCCGGCGGGCCATCGCGCAGTCGTCGTGCAGCCGCCGCAGCAGCAGCCGCTGCACCTCACCCGCCGAAGGACCGCCGGACCCGCCGGCCGCCGCCCCGCTCACCGACGGGGCCTCCCGCATGGTCCGCTGGACCGCCGTCTCGTAGGTACGGATCTCCCGGGTCAGTACCAGCATCAGATTGACCAGGAACGCGTCCCGGGCCGCGGGCCCCTTGCGGCCCGCGAGCTGACTGATCCGCCGCCGCTCGCCCGGCGCGTCCCCGAGCACCGCCCACAGCGTCGCCAGGTCGTATCCGGGCAGATACCAGCCCGCGTGCTCCCAGTCCACCAGCACCGGACCGGTGGGGGAGAGCAGGATGTTGGAGAGCAGCGCGTCACCGTGGCAGAACTCGGCCACCGGACCCCGCCCGCCGGTGGACCACGGGCCGCGCAGCAGCTTCTGCAGATCGCCCAGATCACGATCGGTGAAGAGACCGAGTTCATGGTGGCGGGTGATCCGGGACGCGTAGTCCAGCGGCGCGTCGAAGAGACCGGCGGGCGGGCGCCAGTCGTTGAGCCGGACGATCGCGCCCACCGCGGCCCGGACGTCCGGCCTCGGCGGAGCCTCCGCCGGATGCCTGCTCAGCGCCGCCGCCCGGCCCGGCATCCGCTCGATCACCAGGGTGCAGTTCTCCGGATCGGCGGCCACCAGCCGCGGTACCCGGACGTCCTGGGGGCGGTGCCGGACGAAGGTGCGGTATGCCGCTATTTCATGCCGGAACCTTTCGGTCCACACCGGCGAGTGGTCCAGCAGGCACTTGGCGACGGCGGTGGTCCGCCCGGTCGTTCCGACGATGAGTACGGAACGCCCGCTGCGCCGCAGCACCTGCACCGGATGGAACTCCGGGCAGATCCGGTGCACCGACGCCACCGCCATCCGCAACTGCGCGCCCTGCGGGCCGGAGAGATCGATTCTGCCGCTGAGCGGCTGGCCCACCGAGGGAACCGGGCGCCGCAACCGGCCCGCGGCGGGCTTGGGATCGAGATACGGTCCGGTACCGACCGGCACGGCGGGGCGCTGCGGCCGGATCGGGGCGGACACGGAGGACGATGCTGTGTACATGGGGAGAGCAGATCCCTTCGTGCGCCGACGGATTGCGCGCACCGCCCCGGCCCGTCGGCCCCGCACCCTGGGGAGTGCGGCCGAGGGAAGGACCGGGGTGGCGCGTTCCTACGTCACACCAGCGCACGGGTGGCACACCATGTGGCGGACCCTGGCGAACCCTGGCGAATAGTCGCCACCCCCTCGGGCGAGCACTACCGTTGAAGCAGCCGAGAACCTGGGGGCTTACGTGTCCGGAGGACCCAACACCCGTCTGAGCGACCTGTTCGGCATGGCCGGCTGGTCCAAGGGCGAGCTCGCGAGGCTGGTGAACCGGCAGGCGGCGGCCATGGGCCATCCGCAGCTGGCCACCGACACCTCACGGGTGCGGCGGTGGATCGACATGGGGGAGACCCCGCGCGATCCGGTGCCGAGGGTGCTGGCCGCCCTCTTCACCGAGCGGCTCGGCCGTGTCGTGACCACCGAGGACCTGGGCTTCGTCCGGAACGGCAGAGCGGGCAGGCGCAAGGGCGCACGGGCCGCGGAGCACGCGGCGAACCCCGACGGCCTTCCCTGGGCGCCGGACCGGACGGCGTCGGTCCTCACAGAATTCACGGGAATGGACCTCATGCTCAACCGACGCGGGCTGGTGGGCGCGGGCGCGGCGCTCGCCGCGGGCTCCGCTCTCACCGGCGCCATGTACGACGTGTTGCACAATGAACCCGCACTCGTGACCGACTCCTTCACCACGACCGCCGCCTACGCCGATACCGCCGGATACGACCGCTACGAGGCGGCGCCCATCGGATCGCAGGAGATCGCGGCCCTCGAACGGTCCGTCGAGGTCTTCCGGGCCTGGGACGCCTCCCGCGGCGGCGGACTCCAGCGCAAGGCCGTCGTCGGCCAGCTCAACGAGGTGGGCGGCATCCTCGCCTACCACCATCCCGAGCACATCCGGACCCGGCTGTGGGGCGTGGCCGCCAATCTCGCCGTACTCGCCGGATGGATGTCGCACGACGTCGGCCTCGAACCCACCGCCCAGAAGTACTTCGTGATCGCCGCGCACGCCGCGCGGGAGGGCGGCGACCGGCCCCGGGCCGGTGAGGCGCTGTCCCGGGCGGCCCGGCAGATGGTCCATCTGGGCCGCCCCGACGAGGCCCTCGATCTGATGAAACTCGCCCAGTCGGGTTCGGGCCTGCAGACCCTGCCGAGAACCCGCGCGATGTTCTGCACCATCGAGGCATGGGCCCAGGCGGCCATGGGCCAGGGCCAGGCCATGCGCCGCAAACTGGGCGAGGCGGAGCAGCTCTTCGTCTCGGACCGGACCGATGTGCCGCCGCCGAGCTGGATGCAGATGTTCGACGAGGCGGATCTGCACGGGATGGAGGCGCTTGCCTACCGCACCCTGGCCGAACACGATCCCTCGGCCGCCCCCGTCGCCCAGGGCCATGCCCGTAAGGCGCTGCGACTGAGGGAGGGCGGACGCCAGCGGTCGAAGATCTTCGACTACATCTCCATGGCGTCGTCCTGCTTCATCTCCGACGACCCGGAGGAGGCCGACCGGTACGCCCGGCTGGCCCTGGTGTCGATGGGGGAGACCTCCTCGCACCGGACCTGGGACCGGCTGCGGGAGATGTACCGGCTGACCGGGCGGTACGCGGAACACGCCGGTATCGGCGCGCTCCGGGAGGAGCTGGAACGGGCCCTGCCGAACAGTCCGTCCCGGAGGGCCGGGCTCGCCGTGACCTGACCCGGCCCGCCGCCGGAGCGGGGGTCAGGCACCGACCCGGGCCACCAGGACACAGGCGTCGTCCTGCCGTCCGGCGCCGCCGAACGCCTCGGCGACCAGCCGTACCCCGTCCTGGGCGTCCCGGGCCCCGGACAGCACGGGGGCCAGCCCCAGCAGCCGGGCGGTGCCGGACTCCTCGGCGGCGCCGTTCCTGGTCAGCCCGTCGGTATGCAGCACCAGCAGATCACCGGGGAGCAGCTGGACGTCGTTCTGTTCGTACTCGGGGGCCGAGGTCGCCCCCAGCAGTACGCCGTCCGGGGGCGTCAGCGGCCACCCCGTCCCGTCGCGGAAGAGCAGCGGGGCCGGGTGGCCCGCCTGCGCCCAGGTGAGGGTCCGCCGGGCCGGGTCGATCCGGCAGCAGACGGCGCTGCCGAGGGTCGGCTGGACGGAGGTCTCCAGCAGATGGTTGAGATGGCCCATCACCGCCCCGGGGGCCACCCCCGCGACCGCCATGCCGCGCAGCGCGCCCAGCAGCATCGCCATGGAGGACGTGGCGGCCACGCCGTGGCCGGTGAGATCGCCGACGCTCAGGACGTAGGCGCCGGTCGGCAGCTCCAGCGCGTCGTACCAGTCGCCGCCGATCAGATCCGCGTTGCCGGACGGGAAGTAGCGGGCCGCGACATCGAGTTCGGCGGGTCCGCCGACGGGGAAGGTGAGCGAGCCGCGCCAGGGCGGGAGGACCGCCTCCTGCATCTCGACCGCCATCCGGCGCTCGGCCCGCTCGGCGTGGAGTCGCCGCCGCAGGGTCTCCTGGCTCTCGCGGACCGCCCGCTCGCTCCGGCGTAACTCGCTGACGTCGCGGAACACCGCCCACATCGAGGCGGTGGAGCCGTCGGGGCCTAGTACCGGTTCGCCCATCATATGAACGGTCCGCGTCCGGCGGTCTGGGCGGACGACCCGGAACTCCCCGTCGATGGGGCGCCCGTCGACCAGACAGCCCGTCACCAGGGTCGTGAGCAGCGCCTGGTCGTCGGGGTGGACCACGGACGGCAGTTCGTCCAGGGTCATGGCGCCGCTGCCGACGGGCCGCCCGAGGATGGTGTACAGCTCGTCGGACCAGCTCACCGCGTCCGTCAGCAGATTCCACTCGGCGCTGCCGACCCGGCTGAGCAGGGTTCCCGAACTCTGGGCGTGATCGGCCTCGTGCCCGGCGAGTGCGGGCGCGTCGTCCGGCGGTCCGGGTAAGGCCCGTTCGAGGATTCCGGCGTACGGTACCGGGGCCGTACCCCGGTCCTCGCCGAAGAGCTCGGGGCAGTCCGTGTGGGTCCTGTCGGCCGTGTCCTCGGAGATGCCCCGGCGCAACTGGCCGAGCTGGGCGCCCAGATCGTCGAGCTGATGGACCGCCAGCTCGCACAGGGCCCGCTGCCAGCGGCCCGCCGGATGGCTCTCGTCGGCGACGGTGTCACGGCGGACCCGGTCCACCGCGCCCCGGAGCCGGCGTGTCCGGTGGATCAGCGCGTCGACGGCGACGGAACCCGTGCCGGATCCGTCCTCCGGCAGTTCCCCGGAACGGTCCTCGAACACGTGGGACGGCATGTCGTACTCCGATGCAGGCGTGGCCTCGGGCCGGTCTGGGGCACGGTCGGAACAAGGGTCGCTACGACTGTCGCACAGGGAGCGAGAGCTCGTAAGGCATTTGGCAACACTCGACCAGCCGATGCTGTTGGCATATGCCAACAGCTGGCGCGTCGTGTGCCGCCGAGGGGTGATCAGCATCCTGTGTACCCTGCCGGGCGCGCCGTACGGAAGGGGCGCAGGAGTGAAGACACCCGTGCGATCGATGCGCTCCGCACGAACTTTCGGATGCCGGGTGGCTGTCCGGTCCGGGCCCGGAACGGGGCCCGCGCGCCGGGCCGCCGAGCCGGGCCCGGGACCGGGCCAGCGGTCCGGCGCGCGGGCCGGGCGGGGGAGTACGCGAAGGCCGCGCCCGTCCCCTCCGCGGGCGCGGCCTCCTCCGGCGGGCGGGGTCAGCCGCCCGCGGCCTCCCAGCGCTCCCGGCGCAGAAACGCCAGCCTGGCCCGCTTCTCCGGCTTCTCGATCTCCGGGCCCGCCTCGAAGCCCGCCGCCAGCATCCGGGCGATCGCCTTCTCGTTGCGGGCGTCCGGCTCGACCACGACCCGGCGGTGCGCCGGGTCCGCGAAGACCAGACCGAACAGCGCCGTCATCAGCCCGGCCGTGAAGCCCCGTTCACCGGCGGCGCCGCCGGACGCCGGGCCGATCAGCAGATGGACGCCCACATCTCCGGGGAGGACGTCGTAGCACTCGCCGAGCGGGTCGGCGGCCGGTTCGTACGTCTGGAACAGCGCCACCGGGTCGCCGTCCCGCTCGACCACGAAGGCGTGGTGGGTGGTGAGGGAGTCCACATACGCGTAGATCTCCCGGACCTGCTCCCGGCTATGGCCGACCATGCCCCAGAACCGGGCCCGGTCCGCCGTCACCCAGCCGTGGACGAGGTCGAGGTCGGCGACCGGGTCGAGCGCGACCACGCGTACGGTCCCGAAGCCGGACACCTTCTCCTCGTGGACGGTCGCGCGGTCGGCGCGCGGGACCGGCGGCGCGGTCGGCGCGGCGGCGGGGGATTCAGCGGTCATCGTGCGGGGTCTCCTCGGTGAGCTTGTGCCAGTCGGTGACGACGGGGGCGAGCGCCCCCGTCAGCCACAGGGGGAGCTGGTCGCGCTGGTGCGGATCGCCCGGGGTCCCCGAGGCGCCCAGCGGCACGATCCAGCGGCTGTTCTCCCGGCGGGCCAGATCCCAGACATAGCGCGCGGAGGGCCCGCGCCAGCTGAGATCCGTGACGCCGGGGACACTCGTGGTGGCGAGTACGCAGTCGTGGTCGCCCGAGAGGCCCGGCCAGCCGCCCTCGGGCGCGGTGTCGTACCGCCCGCCCGGCAGCGCGTGCCAGGGGGCGAGCCGGTGCCGGTCGCCCCAGACGGGTTCGCGGCGTCCACTGCCCGCCCGCTCCGCGGCGACCTCCTCCAGGGCGCCGCGGACCGCCGCGGTCACATCACCCGGCGGCAGGAACGCCGAACCGAGCAGCTTCTCCAGGGCGAACCCCACCCGGGGCGTGAACGCCGTCCACGGCAGCAGCTCGTCGGGCCAGTCCCCGTCGGCGACGGCCTTCGCGAGCCCGTCGAAGAAGGGGTGCGCGGCGAGCCGACGGACCACGGCGGCCCGGAGCTCGGCGTAGAGCGCGGCCTCGGCGCTGTTGGCGTCCATCCGCCGGTCCCACTCCGCCAGCCGGGACCGGACCCCGGCCGCGGCCTCGCCGAGACCGTCGAGCCGGTCCACCGCGGCCAGCAGGGGTCGGACCGAGTCGAGCCGGGTGTCCATATGGACCGACGCCATCCCCTCGGCGGTCCACATCCGCCGCGCCCCGAGCAGCTCCCGGATCCGCGCGGCCCGGTGCGGAGCGGCGAACTCCACCCCCAGGGGCTCCGCCACCCCCCGCTCGTTCGCCATCACGGCGACCGCGCCGACGGCGGCCCGGGGCAGGGCCCGCCAGCCCCGCCAGACGTACGCCGCCTCCCACGCGGGCACGGTCCGCAGCAGGTTCTCGCGGGGGCGCCGGGGCACCCGGCCCGCGACCCGGTGCAGCAGTCCGCCCGCGGTGTCGGCGGCCAGCACCACGTTCACCGGCTCCGCCCAGCCGTCCAGCGCCCGGTCGACATCGCCGGTGGTACGCGCCCGCAGCAGCGCGGGCAGCGCCGCGAAGCCGAGATCCGAGGTGACCCGGGGCGGGGTGCGCAGACTGAGCACCTCCACATCGCCGCGCCCGCCGACGACGACCGGACCCCGGTCGGTCTCGAGTACCTCGATCTCCTGCGGGTCCTCCCCGGCGACCTCGACGGTCTCGGTATGGGCCCGGACGGGCCGCCAGCCCTCCGGGCCGAGGGCCTCCAGCCCGCCCCCGGGGGTCTCGCGCAGCCGCTCCCGGTACAGATCCTGGTAGTCGGCCATGGCGTTGGTGATGGCCCAGGCGACGGATCCGGCGTGACCGAAGTGCGCGATCCCGGGAACTCCCGGCACGGCGAGACCCAGTACGTCGAACTCGTCACAGGCCAGCCGGATCTGCTGATAGACCCCGGGGTCCTCGACCGGCCGGTGCGGATCCCCGGCGATCAGCGGGGCGCCGTGCGCGGTCCGGTCCGCGCCGACCAGCCAGCCGTTGCTCCCCGAGCCGTTCGCGCCCTCCGCCGAGAACAGCTCGACGGCGTCGTCGCCGAGGGCGCGGGCCACCTCCTCGCGCCAGATCTTGGTGGGGAACCCGGCGAAGAGGACATGGGCCCCGAGCCAGATCCCCAGCGGCACCCACGGCTCCCACGGACGGGGTACGAGCCCGGTCTCGGCGAACTGGGGCGCGCGCCGGACCCCCTCGGACATCCCCTCGTTCACCCCGGCCACGTAGTGGCGGACCCAGGTCGCGGTGGACTCGTCCAGCGCCTCGAAGCAGCGCCGCGCCGTGTCGTCGAGACGGGCCTGCCGGGCGAACCGGTCCCAGCCGGCGGCGGAAGCGCCCAGGAAGGACGCGGACGTGCCCTGGAAGCGGTTCCGCTCCACCTCGATCTGCCAGGCCCGGTCGACGGCGGCGTTCCACCCCTGTGCGCGGGCGAGCGCGTCGGCGCTCCCGGCCCGCAGATGCGGAATCCCCCAGTCGTCCCGGTAGACCTTGAAGTTCACCCGTCCCCCTCGCTGACAACGGCCCACCTCGTTTAGGTTAGGCTGGCCTAAGTTACTGCACGGGCGTTCGGATGAACAAACGCCATTGAAGGGGAAGGAGTCGGGCGTGGGGCATGGCTGGGAAGGTGTGGTCCTCAAGCTGATGCGGGGGAAGGACTTCCGGTTCACCGTCACCGGAACCGAGGCGGTCGGAGACCGCTTCCACCGCGTCCACTTCACCGACGGCGGCATGCTCGCCCAGACCGGAGCCCACCCCACCATGTGGGTCCGGGTCTGGTTCGACAACGCGGGCAAGCCCCACCAGCGCGCCTACACCCTGGTCGACCCCGACCCCGCGAACGGCACCTTCAGCCTGGAATTCGCCCTCCACGAAGGACCCGCCTGCGACTGGGCGCGCGCCGCCCGCACCGGCGACACCATCGAGGCCACCCTCCAGGGCACCGGCTTCACCACCCCCGAACCCGCCCCCGGACGCATCGTCGCCGTCGGCGACCCCGCCTCCCTCCCGGCGATCAACTCCCTGCTCGACGCCCTCCCCGGCGTCCCCGCCACCGTCTTCTTCGAGACCGGCCACCCCTCCGACGCCGAACTCCCGTTCCGGCTCGACCCCGACCACCACGAACTGCGCGCGATCCCCCGCGAGAACGGCGGCGCCCGGCTCGTCGCCGAGGTCAAGGCCGCCCTGCCCGCCCTGATCGGCGACCCCACCACCGCCTACGTCTGGATCGCCTGCGACACCGCCACCACCCGTACCCTCGCCTCGTACGCCCGCAAGGAACTCGCCCTCGCCAAGGACCGGGTCAACGCGCTCGGCTACTGGCGCGCCACGGCCTGACCCCGACCGGCCGGGGGCCGACCACCGGAGGCCATGCCGTGACCCCGTACCCCCGGCCCGTACTCGCCACCGTCGTCCTCGACTGCGCCGACGCGCCCCGGCTCGCGGAGTTCTACCGGCACCTCCTCGGCTGGGAGACCCGGGCCGCCGAACCCGACTGGATCCTCCTCCAGCCCCCCGGCGGCACCGGTGTCCGGCTAGGGCGTGTTGCGAAAGTCCCGCCTGGCCCGCGACGCCCGGCACGCGCATTCTCCCCCGTAGCCCTTCGGGCACGGGGGTGCCCCCAGCGTTGTCGGGATTTCCCGAGTACGTCCAGTACGAGGGAAACCGCCCCCTGGCTCCGCCGGGGGGACCCCCACCGCCATCGCGGACTGCACGCACCGGACGCCGCGGGCCCCGCCCTTCGGGCGGACGGCGCCACTTTCGCAACACGCCCTCGCCCTCCAGGGCGAACCGGGATACGAACCCCCGGTCTGGCCCGAGCGGCCCGGCGCCCAGCAGAAGATGCTCCACCTCGACCTCCATGTCGAGGACCTCGCCGCCGCCGCCGCCCGCGCGCTCTCCCTCGGCGTCCGCGAGCCGGACCACCAGCCGCAGGACGACGTCCGGGTCCTCCTCGACCCCGCCGGGCACCCCTTCTGTCTCTTTCTGCGCGACTGACCCACATGTAATACTCACTACATGAGTTCACCCATGACGGCAGCGGCCCCGGAGCCCCGTGCCGACGGCATCCGGATCCGGCGCGCGACCGGCGCCGACTCCCGCCGCCTCACCGCGATGGCCCGCCGCTCACGCGCCTACGAGGGCCACTACGCCGCCATGGTCGCCGGGCTCACCGTCGGACCCGTCTACATCGAGACCCACCGCGTCCATGTCGCCACCGACGCCGACGGCACCCCGCTCGGCTTCTACGCCCTGCTGCTCGACGCCGCCGAACTGGACCTGATGTTCGTCGCCGACCGCGCCCAGGGCCTCGGCATCGGACGCCTGCTGATCGACCATATGACCGCCGAGGCCCGCGAACACGGCCTCGATACCGTCCGGGTCGTCTCGCACCCGCCCGCCGAGGGCTTCTACCGCGCCGTCGGCGCGGCACGCACCGGCACCGTACCCGCCGACCCCCCGGTCGTCGGCTGGCCCCGCCCCGAACTCCACTTCCGGCTGACCCCGGAGGGCTGACCCCGCCGGGGCCGCCGCCCGGCGACGGCGAGCCACCGGTTCCCGGGCCGTTCCGGCCGTCGGTGCACTTTCTCGACAGGTACGGCCCCGATCCCGCCGACGGCCGCCCGTGGCGGCGGGCCCGGAGGACGGCCCGGCCCCGTACCCGGTCGGTGCCGCCCGCGACCGCCTCGTACGGACCGGACGGCCCTACGACCCCACCACCGTGAGGCACCCGCCCCGGTGCCGCGGCCGGACCCGAACGACCCGGCCGCGCCCCGGGGCCCCGGCTCAGACCACCGCCCCCGAGGGGTTCCGGTCCCGCGGCTTCACCGGCGCCGGACGGGCCCGGTCGCGGCGCCGGGAGGTCAGGATCACCGCCAGCGGCATCGCGGTGAAGACCGTCGACGCCACCCCCGTCACCACCCCCGCCAGCAGCGCCACCGAGAAGTCCGTCAGCGAGTCGCCGCCCAGTACCGCCAGCGCCATCAGGACGAACAACGCGCCCATCCCCGTATTGACGGTCCTCGGCAGCGTCTGCGCCACCGCCAGATCCGCCAGATCGGACCAGGCCGCGCGCGGCGCCGACCGCCGCAGCTCCCGCAGCCGGTCCAGGACGACGACCGAGTCGTTCACGGAGTAGCCGACCACCGTCAGCAGCGCCGCCAGGAAGACACTGTCCACCGGCTTGCCCAGCCAGGCGAACAACCCCACCACCAGCAGCACGTCCTGTGCCATCGCCACGACCGCCGCCACCGCGAAGGTCCAGCGGAACCGGAACGCCAGATAGGCCAGCTGCGCCGCGATCGCCACCGCCAGCGCGATCAGCGCCTGGGACCGCAGCTCCGACCCCAGACTCGGCCCGATCCGCTCGTCCCGCTCCACCCGGGCACCGCCCGCCGCCTCGCCCAGCGCCTCCCGGATCCGGTTCTGCTCGGCGTCGCTCAGCTCACCGGTCCGTACGGTGATGCCGCCCTCGCCGGACTCCTGGACCACGGCCCGGGGGAACCCGGCGTCCGAGACCGCCCGGCGCGCGGTGTCCGCGTCGACGACGCGCCCGGTGACGTACTCCGTCTGACGGCCGCCGGTGAACTCCACCCCGAAGTCGAGCCCCCGCACCCCGATCCCGGCGACCGCCGCCAGCAGCAGCCCGCCGCAGATTCCCAGCCAGAGCTTTCGGCGCCGCATCAGCCGGGGCGGGCGCTTCTCCAGCCGGGTCCGCAGCCGACCCTTGGCCGCGATACCCGTCAGTCCCGGCCGGGCCCGGACCCACGAGCGGCTCAGCGCCCACTCGGCGAACAGCCGGGTGATGATCATCGCGGACACCAGCGACGCCAGGACCCCGATCGCCAGCACCACCCCGAAGCCCTTCACCGGGCCGGTGGCGAAGGCGAACAGCAGGCCCGCCGCCAGCAGGGTGGTGATATGCGAGTCGGCGACCGCGCTCCACGCCTTGTCGAAGCCGATCCGGAGCGGACGCCGGGGATCCACCGGATCCCGCCCGGTCCGCGGGAACTCCTCCCGGGCCCGCTCGAACACCAGCACATTCGCGTCGACGGCGATCCCGATCGCCAGCACGAACCCGGCCAGCCCCGGCAGCGTCAGTGTCGCGCCGAGCGCCACCACGGCGGCGTACGAGATCAGCCCGTACAGCGCCAGCGCGACCGTCGCGAGCAGCCCCAGCAGCCGGTACACCAGCACGATAAACGTACCGGTGCACACCAGTCCGATGATCGCGGCCCAGAAGCTGGCCCGGATGGCGTCGGCGCCCAGGGTGGGGCCGACGGTGCTCTGGTGCACGGTCTCCACCGGCACCGGCAGCGCCCCGCCCTTGACCAGAGCCGCCAGCTCCCGCGCCCCGTCCCGGTCGAAACCGCCGGTGATCTGCGCCGAACCACCGGTGATCCCCGAGCCGCAGGTCACCGTGCGCTCCATCCCGGGCGCCGAGACGATCCGGTCGTCGAGCACGATCGCGACCCGCCGGGCCGGATCGCCCGGCGCGGCACACGCCGCCTCACCGGTCATCCGCGCCCAGTCCTTCCCGGCGTCGCCCCGGAACGCGAGATCCACGATCCAGCCCCGGCCCGACGAACTGTCGAGCACGGCCTCGGCGTCCTTCACCCCGTTACCGGTCAACGCGGGCGGCGCCAGGGCCAGAAAGCTGCCCGGCGCGTCAGGGTCGGGCAGCACACGGGCACCGTCGCCGCCCTTCTCCGGCGCGGTCGCCGGACCGGCCGAAGCTCCGGTCACCGGATGGAAGGTGAGCTGCGCGGTCCGGCCGATGGCGGCGGCGGCCTCCCGGGGATCGCGCACCCCCGGCAGCTCGACCACGATCCGCCGCTCCCCGGAGCGGGCCAGCGACGCCTCGGCGACGCCGAGCGCGTCGACCCGCTGCCGCAGCACCTCCAGCGCCCGGTCGGTGGCGGCGGCGTCCGCCTTCACGGTGGGGGAGTCCCGGGTCTCCAGGACGATCCGGGTGCCGCCGCGCAGATCGAGCCCGAGCCGGGGCTCGATGTTCAGGGCGACGAGTACGGATACGGCGACGACCACCAGGGACGCGATCGCGCGCCACCAGGTGCCTCGGGATTTACGGGGCCTGCCCGCGGAACGGCGGGCGGGCGACGGACGGGAAGGCATGGGTGCTCCACGGCTGGGACGCGGACGCCAAGCGCCCGCGCACAGTAAAAGGGGGCCGGTCCGGGGCCGCCGCCACCAGGGCGGACGAGAGCGCGACCGGTACCGGAGGGCACACGTCCGGCGCCCGGCCCGCCGTCACCCGGATACGGATCCGGGTACGGCTGCGGGCGGCGCGTACGGACGCGGCACACCGAGGCGTCCCGCCGCAGGGGCGGTCGCCGGGGGTTCAGCTGCCGAGGAGGTAAGGGGGAGCGCGGGTACGGGTGGAGTCACCGTCCCGGCACGGCGGCGCGCGCTCCTGCCGGGGGTCGGCGGGCTCGTGCCCGGCCGGCGGGGCGGGGCATCCGGCGCGTACGGGCCCCGGGGCCGCGAACGGCGGTCCGGCGGGGCGCTCACCGGTATCCGTGGCCACCACGGACGCGACGGCGGTCACCGCCGTACGGCGGGGGTCGGGCCGGGCCGCCGATTGGCGCTGCCCCTCGTAACGGACGGGGGAGGCCGGGGTGGCCGCCACGCCCGTAGCGACGGGCGGTCCGGAGACCGGAGTACCGCCGGTGAACACGGTCAGCAGGGCCCAGACTCCGAGCAGGACCGCCGAGAGCAGAGCCGGGAACACCGCGCGTACCCGCTGCCGCATGCCGACCCCCTCCCGGTCGTGGACCCTCCGCCGGGGACAGCCTAGCCCGTGCTCCCGCGACCCGGTCCGGAACCGGGGTCGCCGATCGGGCCGGTGGTCCCCCGCCGACGGAGGACCACCAGCCGGGCCCGGGCGGCGGCGGTGGCGGACCGGTCGGACACCGGGCCGGAACGGCGGGGCGGGGACGGGCCGGCCGTCCCCGCCCGGACCGGTACCGGCGGCGGAAGCGATGAGTGCCGTCACGGACACCGTGCCCGGGGCACGGCCTGGGCCGTACGGGCCGGGAGGCGCCGCTGTGGGGGGACGGACACTCGGGTCGGCGTGCTTCCCGCCGGTGGGGTCAGGGCCCGTTGGGGGGCGGGCCCTCGGTGCGCGCCGACGGACGGGAACCCGGGGACTCATCCGGGTCATGCTCCTGTCAATCGGGGTGCGTAGGAAGCCTGCCCTCAGTGCCGCCACCGGAACAAGAACATCTTTAGGCCGGGTCCGGGGTGCCGGGGAGACGTTCCGCGCGGGTCCCTGCGGGCGCGGCGGGGGAGCCGGCGGGGCCGCGCTCCGGCCGGACGGCCGCGCCCGGCGGCGGAAGGCGTTCCGCTGATCGCCCGTTCAGTGTCGTCCGGGCTCCGTCGCGGATCGCGGCCGGAAGGATTGTTCGAGCGGCGGCGCCGGATCTCGCCCCTGTACGGCCCGGGGGAATCGAACAGAATTCGACGTACGGTGAATTGACGGTGCCTCGCGTTTTTCCGGGCCGTTTCGGCGGGGCGCGGCCGGACGGGCGCGGCTCCGGCGGTCGGTGGCGCCCGTCCGACCTGGTACTACCCAGTAGTGCGTGGTTCCGCCGCGGGCTCCGGCGGGTGGCGTGCGTCTCACTCCGCTACGGCCCGCCCCAGGGATATCGCCGGATTCACTCCATATAAGAGTCTGGCCGAAAAGCATCGCCATGCGGGTGACGGACGGGAACCGGAAGGCGTCGAACGGGACCGGCCGGGCGGAACCCCGGCCGTACGACCCGGCTCCGGTGCCCGGTATTCGGTGTCCCCTGTTCGGTCAACTCCGGCCCCGGCCGGCCTGGTCGGTGCGTACGGCCCGTCCCGGCGGCGGCCCGGGGCGTAACGAAAATATGTTTGCCGCCTCTCCCGGCGGTCGGATAATGTCACGGCCGTGACTACCGGGTCGGCCATGCGCCATGATCACAAGGGTTGCCCGGCCTCCGAGTGAGGCCGTGGCGGGCACGCGCCCCGCCCTCAGCTCTTCTTCCTCCTGTATCCCCACCGCCCCCGCGACGGGCGCGGACCGGCCGTGCCCGGTCCGTGCGGACCGCCGGGGCGTCCCGCACCGCACACGGAAGAAGCGCATGCCCAACGAGTTCAATACGAAGATCATCGAAGAGTTCCGGGCCAACCGGGGCAGGGTCGGCGGCCCCTTCGAAGGCGCCCGCCTGCTGCTGCTGACCACCACCGGGGCCCGCAGCGGCAACCGGCACACCACGCCCGTCGCCTATCTGCCCGACGGCGACGGCCGGGTACTGGTCATCGCCTCGGCCGCCGGAGCCGCCCGCCATCCGGCCTGGTACCACAATCTCGTCGCCAACCCCCGGGTCACCGTGGAGAACGGCGTCTTCACCTATGACGCCGAGGCCGCCGTCCTGCGCGGCGAGGAACACGACCTGGCCTGGGCCCGCGCGACGGAGACCGACGACGGCTGGGCCGAATACCAGGCCCGGACCGCCCGGAAGATCCCCGTCGTCGCCCTCGACGCGATCGAGGACGGCCCGCCGAACGTCTCCGGCGAGACCGACTTCGGCGGCGTCCTCACCCGGATCCACGACGGACTGCGGCGTGAGATCGGCCTGATCCGCGAGGAGGTCGCCGCCTCGGGCAGCAGCCTCGGCGTCCAGCTGAGGACCAACTGCCTGACCCTCTGCGCCGGACTGCACAACCATCACACCGGCGAGGACCAGGGCATGTTCCCGATGATCGCCGACCAGTTCCCGGAGATGGCCCCGGTCGTCGCCCGGCTCGCCGCCGAGCACGAGAAGATCGCCGCCCTGCTGGAGGAGCTGCGGCGGACCGTCACCGCCGAGAACCCCGACCCCGGGGCCACCCTCGCCGAGGTCGACCGGCTCGCCGCCGAGCTGGACGCCCATCTGGTCTACGAGGAAGAGCAGTTGATCCCCCTCTTCACCCAGTAGCCCGCCGACCGGTACGCACCCCCGCCCCGGGGGGTGCCGTACGCGGACGGGGCGCCGAGGCGCGCGGGGAACCGCGCGCCCGGGCCCGTACGGCAGGAGGCCGGCTCCCGGGCCGTGCCCCGTACGCCACCGGGTCAACGGCCCGGTACGCCACCGTCCTCCGCGTACGCCTCCAGCGCCTCCAGCACCGGCCGGACCCCGTCCTCCCGGGCCAGCAGGGCCGCGAGGGACCGGGCGCGGATCCGCGGCCCCTCGTCGCCCGTGGCCCGGCGCAGCGCCGAGGCGAGCGCCGGAACCGTCAGCCGCCGCAGCGGTACGGGCGCGGGCGCGACCCCCAGCGCCGTCAACCGGGCCGCCCAGAACGACTGGTCGAACTGGACCGGCACCGGCACGGCGGGCACCCCCGCCCGCAGCCCGGCCGCCGTCGTCCCGGCACCGCAGGCATGGACCACCGCCGCCATCCGCGGGAACAGCGCTTCATGCGGCATCTCGCCGATGGTCAGCATGTCGTCGCCGTCGGCCCGCAGGCCCGCCCAGCCGGACTGGATCACCCCGCGCAGCCCCGCCGCCCGCAGCGCCCCGGTCACGATCGCGCTCACCCGGGCGGGATCGGCCACGGTCGCGCTCCCCAGCCCCACGTAGACCGGTGCGGGGCCCGCCGCCAGAAAGCCGGTCAGCCCGGTCGGCAAGGCGTACCCGGGAGGGCCGTACGGCCACCAGTAGCCCGCGACCCGCAGGCCGGGCCGCCAGTCAGCGGGCCGCGGCACGACCCGCTCGCTGAAGCCGTGCAGCACCGGCCAGTCGCCGTCCTCCCGGGCCCGCCGGGCACCCCGGTCACAGGTCGGCGGCAGCCCGAGCCGGGCCCGCGCGTCCCGTACGGCGCCGGTGAAGACGGCGTCCACGGCCGCGTTCACCGCCCGCGCCGCCAGCCGGTTCACCGGCCGCCCCCAGGACCCCGGCCCGGCCATCGGCGGCGCGAACTCCCCGGTGACCGCGTGCGGCTGGAGATAGACCCCGAGGGACGGCAGCCGCAGCCCCTCGGCGATCGCCAGACCCAGCGGGGCGACCGCCGCCGACAGCAGCAGTACGTCGCTCTCCTCGGCCGCCGCGATCAGACCGTCCGTCAGATCCCCGGCGACCGAACGCGCCAGGGCCACCATCCGCAGCAGCTTCCCGGCATGCGTACCACTGCGGTGCAGCCCCCGCCCGGCCACGGAATCCAGCTCGGCCCGGGGATCGACGGGAAGCGCGTGGAACCCCAGCCCGGCGGCGTCCGCCAGCGGAGCGAACCGCCCGTGCGTCACCAGGGTCACCCGGTGCCCGGCCTCCGCCAGTCCGTGTCCGAGCCCGGTATAGGGGGCCACATCACCCCGTGATCCCGCCGTCATCACCGCCACGCGCATGATCGGCAGTATGCCGCCCGGTACGAAGCCCGGGGCCGCGGCGCGGCGGGATCCGGCCGCCACCCGGCCCCCGGCACCCTGTTCGAACACACCGGGACCCCGCCGACGGCGATCCGGCCCCCCGGCCGGACCGCCCCGTCCGCTGAACGGCGCCGCAACGGTACAGCGGCCCGGGCCGCCCCCGTACCGTCGTGGACGCCTTCAGGCCAACGGCCGGTACGCCCCCGGCGGCCGCCGCTCACTCCGGGACGGCGCCGCGCCCACCGGCCCGCCCGCGTACCGCGAAACCGGCCGCCGTCACCGCGTACACCGACGCGAAGAGCGCGAACAGCACACCGTGGCCGGTGAATCCGGCCGCCGCGCCGTACACCCCGTACACGACCAGCGTCGACGCCTCGGCCCCCAGCCCCGCCAGCGATGTCACCGTCGCCCTGGCCGAACCGGGGAGCGCGTCCTGGAGCCGGGCGTCCGCGACCACGTCGATCAGCTGGAACACCAGGAACGCCGGGGCCAGCAGGACGAATCCGGCGGGTGTACCCGACAGTCCGCCCGCCGCGAGGAGTACCGACGCCGCCCCCAGCAGGGCCGCCGCCCGGACCGGCGCGATGCCCCCGGCGCGCGAGGCCAGCACCCCGCCGAGCGCCACCCCCGCGTAGACGCAGAGCACCAGCAGCGGTACGTCCCGGATCGCCGCCCCGGTCGCCGCCGCCAGCAGCGGCACGTACTCGTCGAGCGCCCCCCAGACGCTGGTCACCACCACCACCGTCAGCAGCGCTGACCGGACGGCGGGCACCCGCCGCACCTCCCCGAGCCCGGACCGCAGCGTCGCCTTGTAGCCGCGGCCGTCCCCCTCGTCCCCGGCCGCCGCCCGGCTCTCCCGGTGCTCGGGCAGCACCGCCGCGGCCAGCGCGCACAGCACGCACACCGCCGTACTCGCCAACCCCAGCGCCAGGAAGCCGCCCACCGCGAACACCGGCGTCGCCAGGGCGGTCGCCACCGCCGTCGCCAGCGTCAGGGCGGCGGCGGTACGACCCATCAGCCCCGGGTAGCGCGCGGTCTCGCCCAGCCGCTCCAACTCCTCGTACACCAAAGCCTCCAGCGCGCCCGAACCCAGCGCGCCGCCCAGACCCCATAGCACGAAACCCACCGCGAACGCCGGATACGACGGCAGCAGCGTCCACAGCGCGAACCCGGCGCCCGTCATCAGCGCCCCCACCACCAGTGGCAGCCGCCGCGACACCGTGTCCGCCCACACCCCCGACGGCACCTCCGCCAGCAGCCCGGTGAGCGACCAGAGGACGAAGAGGGACGAGATCTCGGCGGTTTCCAGACCGTGTTCGGCGAAGAGCAGGGCATAGACGGGATAGAGCAGCACCAGGTCCTTCAGCCCGGCATAGGCGTACAGCCGCAGTTCCAGGCGCCGCACCGCGCGCGAGGGCGGCGGAGCGGCACCGGGGCGGCCGGGAACGGACCCGACGGTGGAGAAGAAGGGCAGGAAGAAGCGCATACGGAGACTCCGGAGGCGTGTGACGGGTGTCGGACGGCACGGGCACGCCCCGCGGGTGGTCCGCGGTCACACACTCCGGCCGCCGCACCGGCACGCCCCGGTCCGGACGGAGGACCCTCAGTGGAGGATCAATGTCGTCGTCTCACCCCGCCACCCTACGGCCCGGCGGTACGACCGGGCACGCGCGAAGGACCCCGATCGCCGCCGAAGAGGTCGGATCATATGACCGGACGGCACGCTCCCCGGCTCGTACGGCCGGTCATACGAACGGCCGTCAGCCGGGGGAGACCGCCCCCGCGACCGCCTCGGCCCCGGCCCGCTCCACCGTCGTCTCCGCCCAGACCCGCTTGCCCCCGGCGAACGGCAGCGACCCCGAATCCGACGCCAGCGCCCCCACGATCAGCAGCCCCCGGCCGCCCGTCGCCTCCAGATCGAGCGACGCCGACCGCACCGGCCCGCGCGGCGACGCGTCGTTCACCGCGATCCGCAGCCGCTCCCCGCTCAGCGTCAGATCCAGCCGGATCCGCCCCCGGGTATGCGTCACGGCATTGGTCACCAGCTCGGAGACGATCAGCAGCGGGACATCCACCTCACCCGTGACACCCCACGACCGCAGCGTCCGCTCGGTGAAACGCCGGGCGTGCACCACCGCGTCCGGCAGCCGCCACACCGGCCAGCGGGCCCGCAACGGCCGCCCGGCGGTGCCGTCGTACCGCAGCAGCAACAGCGCCACATCGTCGTCCCGGCGCTCCGCGTTCGCCAGCAACTCGTCGGCCGTCCGCCCCAGATCCACCGGATCCGCCGCCGACAGCAGCGCCCGCAGCCGCGCCATCCCGTCGTCCAGCGGCAGCCGCGCCGACTCCACCAGACCGTCCGTCAGCAGCGTGAGCACCGTGCCCGGCTCCAGAACGGCCTCCGTCATCGGATACCGCGCCTCCGGCAGCACCCCCAACGGCGGCCCGCCCCGGACCTCGACCTCCTCCGCGGCCCCGTCCGGCCGCCGCAGCACCGGCGACGTATGCCCGGCCCGGACCAGCAGAGCCGACCCCTGCTCCAGATCGAGATCCACATAGCAACAGGTGGCGAAGAGATCGGTCTCCATGCCGGTGAGCAGCCGGTTCGCCAGCCCCAGCACCACATCGGGCGGATGCCCCTCGACCGCGTACGCCCGGATCGCCGTCCGCATCTGCCCCATGATCGTGGCGGCCTCCGCGCTGTGCCCCTGCACATCGCCGATGACCAGCGCCACCCGGTGATCCGGCAGCGGTATCACGTCGTACCAGTCACCACCGACCTCCAGCCCCACCGTGGCCGGCAGATAGCGCGCCACGGCACTCCCGCCGGGCAGATCGGGCAGCTTCCTCGGCAGCAGACTCCGCTGCAGGGTGCGCGCCAGCTCGGCCCGCGCGTCGAGGGCGTGCGCCCGCGTCAGCGCCCGGCCCACCAGACTCGCCGTCGCCGTCAGCAGAGACCTTTCCTCCGGGACGAAACGATGCTCCTCGTCCCACCCCACCAGACACACCCCGACCACCCGGCCGTCGGCCTGCAACGGCAGTACGGCGAGACCACCGGGCCCGATGTCCAGCAGCCCCGGCTCCAGATCGGCGCCCGGCAGCCAGGCCGTGACCGTACCGTCGCGCAGCGCCCGCCGCAGCGTCGGCAGCTCGTTACTGGGGGCGTCGGGCCACTCCGAACGCCACTCCGAGCGCCACAGATCGGGCCAGGCGTCCGGCTCCGGCGGATCGAGCAGGGTGACGATCAGCCGCTCCGCCTCCACCTCCGCCACCGCGACCCGGGTCGCCCCCAGCGGATCACGGAGCGCCGCCGCCACGGTCTCACTGACCTCCCGGACCGTCGTCGCCCCCGCCAGCTCCGCCGACAGCCGCTGCACCCGCGACACCTCGTCGGCGCTGGGCCGCAGATAGGAGGCGTCCGCCACCACACCCAGCATCCGGCCCGGGGCGCCGTCGCCCGCCGGAACGATCCGGCAGCGCAGCCCCAGCCACCGCAGCTCACCGCTGAGACAGCGGACCCGGAAGGCGAGCTGATGCTCCGACGACGCCCCCTGCCCCGGCTCCACCACCGACATCAGCGCCGGTACGTCGTCGGGCACGGCACAGGCCACCAGGGTCGTCGCCCGCCCGTCGAACTCCCCGGGCGGTAGCCCCAGCAGATCGAGCATCTGCCCGTCCGCGGTCATCGCCCCGGTGTCCAGCTCGACGCAGAAAGAGCCGCTGCGCGGCGGCACCAGACCCCTGCCCCCGTCCGGTACCGGCTCGCCCCGGCGCAGCAGCCGCGACTGGGACGCCTCCACCCGGGCCGAGACCTGGTCCGCGTACAGCTCCAGCAGTAATCGCCGGTCGGCGTCGAACCCCTCGGGAACCACCCCCGCCACGACCAGGCAGCCGCGCCGCCCGGCGTGCCCGCCGAGCGGCAGCACCGCCAGAGCCGTCCCGTCCGGCCACAGCTTGACCCGGTCCCGCAGCCCGTCACCGGACGTCTCCGATAAGGAGGAGTCCGGACCGCCGTCCCCGGCGGAGTCGTCGGCGGTACGGGCCGCGAGCGCGGCGGGGCCGAGCCAGTCGGGTCTGCCGGTCCGGAACGCCTCGGCCACGGGCGAACGTCCGGCCAGCGGAAACACCGAGGGCATCCCGTACCCGGCACCCGCCGCCTCGGCGGACTCGGCGAGCACCAGTCGGTCCCCGTCCTCGCCCAGCAGATAGACGGCCGCGCACCCGGCCTCGCAGAACGCAAAGTCTTGCCTGGTCAAGGCCCGTATCGCCCCCAAAGCCACGGCCTGCACAGTGCCACGGCCCCCGCCGTGGCCGCCCACTCTATGGTGCCCGCCCCACCCTGGGGGAGTGTTGTCCTGGTGAATCCCGGCCACCGCGACCAGCCGTGCGGTTCCCGGGTCGCGGGGCGGCCCCCAGGCGAGCCGGGGCGCCAAGGAGATAGGGAGTCCCTCCCCGTCGCCGAAGGCACAGGGGGCGGGGAACCCCGCGGTCGACCCGCTACGACCCGCGGACGGCGGACGCGGCACCCCCGGCACCGCCCCCGACACCCCGAGTCAGAGCCGACCCCGCCGCCGTTCCCCCAGGATGAGCAGCCCGAGATACGCGCCGCCGATCGCCATCGTGTAGATCCCGACCGGCAGATTCTCGAACAGCGGCAGCTGCTGCGCGCACAGATCGGCGACCACCAGCAGCAGCGCCCCCGTCACCCCGGACAGCAGCAGATGCGGCCCCGGCAGCCGGGTCAGCCGCTTGGCGACCTGGGGCGCGGTCAGGGCGATGAACGCGATCGGCCCCGCCACGGCGACCGCCCCCGCCGCGAGCACGATCGCCAGGACCACGGCGCAGGTCTTGGTGCGCCGTGGTTCGGCCCCGAGACCCTGGGCGATGTCGTCGCCCATCTCACCCGCGCCCAGCGGCCGGGCGAGCAGCAGCAGCGGCACCGCCGCCACCAGCAGGACCAGCCCGATGGTCGTCGCGTCCTCCCAGGAGCGGGACGACAGACTGCCGTTGATGTACGCCGTCAGCGCCGACGCGTTGTCGCGCTCCATCGCGTAGACGACGTACTGCGTCGTGGCCTGGCAGATCGCTGCGACCCCGATACCCGCGACGACCAGCCGCCCCGGATTGCGGAACCCGGTACCCGTCGACAGATAGACCAGCACCATCGCGAGTACGGCCCCGACGAGCGCCCCGACCGGAACCGGCACGGTCCCGGTGAGGAAGAGCGCGGCGGCCGAGGCGCCCGCCCCCGCCCCCGCGGCCACACCGATCACATCCGGGCTGCCCAGCGGGTTACGGGTCGCGGACTGGAACAGCGCCCCGGAGAGCCCGAGGGCGCAGCCGGTGCCGAGGGCGACCACGAGGCGGGGCCCCCGCAGCCGCTCCAGGACGAACGCGTCCCGGCCCTCGGCGCCGCCGGAGAGCGCCGTACCGAGTTCGGCGAGCGGAATCCCGAGCCGTCCCAGGGTCAGGGTCGCCACCGACGCCACCACGGTCAGCGCCAGCAGCCCGAGGGCCACCACGACGGCGCGCGGCCGGACCGCCACGGCCACCGGCCCCAGCCGTACCAGCCCCTTCGGCCGCCCGGCCCGCCCCCGAGGACCGCCGGGGCCCGCGGGCGAGGGCCCGTCCGCCGTACCGGCGTCCCGGACCGGAAGCTCCCGTACGGTCATGCGTTCCCCCTCATCCGCCGGACCGCGACGAGCAGCGCGGGCGCGCCGATGAACGCGGTCACGACGCCCACCATCAGCTCCTGCGGCCGCATCACGACCCGCCCCACCACATCCGCGAAGAGCAGCAGCGTCGGCCCCGCGACACAGGCGAAGACGATCTGGTGCCGGAAGTCGACCCCGACCACGGCCCGGACGACATGCGGCACGGCGAGCCCGATGAATCCGATCGGCCCGACGGCCGCGGTCGCCGACGCGCTGAGCAGCGTCGCCGCGATCAGCCCGCCGGAGCGCACCAGCCACGGACGGGCCCCGAGGGCCGCCGCCGTGGCGTCGCCGAGGGCGAGCGCGTTCAGCCCGCGCGCCAGGATCACCGCCAGCAGCAGCCCGACGGCCGCGAACGGCACCATCGCCCGGAAGACGTCGAAGTCCCGGCCGCCCAGCGCGCCGACCACCCAGTAGCGGTAGCTGTCGAAGACCTGCGGCTCGGTCAGGGTCACGGCCTGGATATAGGCCATCAGTACGGCGGTGAGCACCGCGCCCGCCAGGACCAGCCGGACCTGGCTCCGCCCGGAGCCCCCCGATCCGATGACCAGGACCAGCACCCCGGCCACGAGCGCCCCGGGCAGCGCCCACCACATGGCGGCCGTGCTGCCGGTCGCGCCCAGGAACGCGGTCGCGGTGACGATACTCGCCGACGCGCCCGCGTTGATACCGAGCAGTCCGGGCTCGGCGAGGGCGTTCCGGGTGACGCCCTGCATCAGGGTGCCCGCGACGGCGAGCGCGAGACCCGCCAGGACGGCGAGCGCCGTCCGCGGATAGCGGCTCTCGACGACCGCGGTGACCTGAGCGTCGGCCGTGCCCGACAAGACGTCGACGACCTCCCCGAAGGAGGTCGTACGGCTGCCGAACATCACACTGGCGAAGAGCGCGAGGGCGAGCAGCACCAGCCCCGCGGACATACCGGCAACGACCCGCCGGGCGGCGCCCCCCTCTCGGGAGGCACCGCCCGGCGGGGCCGATGAGATCGTGGCCATGGTGGTGGCGCGGCCCTACTTCTTCGCGGCGGCGACGGCCTTGTCGATCAGCGGCAGATACCGGTCGATCGTCCAGGGCACGGTCAGCGGGTTGATGATGGAGGAGGCCGTCACGAAGGAGTTGTCGTTACCGACGACGACCGCGCCCTTCTTGACCGCGGGGATGCCCGCGTACAGCGGCTGCTTCTCGATCTCCTGGCGGTTCTTCTCGTCCGTGTAGAAGGTGAAGAGCAGATCGCTGTCCTTCAGCTTGCCCGCGTTCTCCAGACCGATCAGCGCCGAGTCGGTGCCCTTGGTCTCCGGGAACTGGTTCACCACCGGGTCGACGGTCAGACCGAGCGACGAGACCATCTTGACCCGCTGCTCCTCCGGCTTGAACACACCGAGGGTGCCGGGGCCCGTGTTGTAGACGTACGAGAACTTCAGGTCCTTGTACTGAGGACGGGTGGCCGCCGCGTCGGCGAGCTGCTTCTCGATCGTGGAGATCAGCTTCTTCGACTCCTCCGGCTTGCCCATCGCCTTGGAGATCGTCTCGATCTGCTGGTCCCAGTTGGTGCTCCACGGCAGGTCCGGGTAGGCGACCGTGGGCGCGATGTCCTTGAGGACGTCGTACTGCTTCTGCGTGATACCCGACCAGGGGGCCAGGATCAGGTCGGGGTCCAGCTCCAGGATGGCCTCGGTGTCCAGCTCCTCGCCGCCCGTGAACTGCTTGGGCAGCTTGTCGCCCTGCTTCGTCACGGCCTCGTGGATCCAGGGGAGGTAGCCGGTCTTGTCGCTGCCCCACGGGTAGCCCTCGATGCCGACCGGGGTGGTGCCGAGGGCGATCGCGGTCTCCGCCGAACCCTGGCCGAGGGTGACGATCCGCTTCGGCTCCTTCTTGATCTCCGCCGTGCCGAGCGCGCTCTTGATCGAGACGGGGAACGCGCCGCCGCCCTTCTCCGAGGAAGCGGCGGAGTCCTTCTTCTCGCCGTCGCTGTCCTTGGAGCAGCCGCCGACGGTGAGGACGACGGCGGCGGCCGTGGCCGCGGCGGCGAGCGCGCGGCGGCGCACGCGGATGAACCCGAGCATGGATGTTCCTCAAGAGTTGACTGTGGAGCGTGAAGCGCGAACGGCGCCGGTCCGACAGGAGGCGGGTTCGAGTTAGGCAAGCCTAAGCTAAGGCTGTCTTGATGTTCAACTCTGGCCGGAAATCGCTGTCGCCGCCCCCTGTTCGTCCGGTCGCCGTCTCGCCGGCCGACGGCCCGGCCGACCGGTTCCGGAACCCCGTCTCACCGGCCCGGACGGGTCCTGTACGGGCCTCGAACGGGCCCCGCCCGGCTTCGCGCCGCCCGCGTGGGGGAGGGGCCCGGGGCGGGGGGATCATTCGACCGCGCCGCCCCCGCCCGGTCCCTACGATGGTCGCCGACCGCTCATGCTCTCGAAGGACGCGGGTGAGTTCTGGATGCAGACCACGTCGTGGCGGCCGGACGCCATCGACACCACGGTGCCGAGCGTGGCCCGGATGTACGACTACTACCTGGGAGGCAGCGACAACTACGAGGCGGACCGGATCGCCAGTGAGGAGTTGTTGAAGCAGGTGCCCAGTACGCGGGTGCTCGCGGTCAACAACCGGCACTTCCTCCGCCGGGTGGTGAAGATCCTCGCCCGTGACTACGGCATCCGCCAGTTCGTCGACCACGGCTCTGGGCTGCCCACCCAGGACAACGTCCACCAGATCGCCCAGGCCGTCGACCCCGCCAGCCGGGTCGTCTACGTCGACAACGACCCCATCGTCCTCGCGCACGGCCGGGCGCTGCTCGACGAGAACGAGTACACCGCCGTCGTCCAGGCCGATATGCGGGACACCGAGGGGATCCTCGGCCACGAGGAGACCCGGCGGCTGATCGACTTCGACCGGCCCGTCGCGGCCCTCTTCGTCTCCGTACTGCACTGTCTGCCGGACCGCAGCGACCCGGCCGCCCTGCTGCGGCGGGTCGCGCGGCGCCTGGCGCCCGGCAGCTTCCTCGTCGTCTGCCAGCTGGTCAGCGACCGGGCCGAGATCCGCGGGTTCGTCACCGACTTCATGGCCGACATCACCGGCGGCACCTGGGGCCGGGTCCGCGAGGCACACGAGGTCCGGGCCTTCCTCGACGGCTACGAGATCCTCGAACCCGGTCTCGTGGAGGTGTCCACCTGGCGCCCCGACAACGAGCTGGCCCCGGTCCAGCAGACCGACGAATGGATCGAATGGGGCGGGGTCGCCCGGATCTCCTGACCGCCGACCGTCCTGTCGACCGCCGACCGCCGACCGCCGACCGCCGATTGCCAACCGCCCGCCGTCCGGCCCCGTCACCGGGGCCGGGCGGCGGTTGCGGCCGGTGGTCGCTCAGCGCGCGCCGAGGACGTCGATTTGCCGGCGCAGGACCCGCGCGGACTCCACCGGGGTCAGCGCGCACGCCCCCAGCCGGTCCAGCATGGTCCGGTACTCCTCGACCACCGCCGGCTTCTGGCTGAAGGTCGAATCCGTCAGATGCTCGATGTACACCGCGTCCTTCAGATCGCTCAGCGCGAACCGGAGAAACGTCACCCCCGTACCGATCCCGATCGTCGCCGACACGTCCAGCGGAGCGATCTGGAGGGTGATCCGGGGCCGCTCCATCAGCGCCAGCAGATGTTCCAGCTGGTCCCGCATCACCGAAGGCCCGCCCACGGTCCGCAGCAGGACCGACTCGTCCACGATCGCCCACAGCCGGGGCGCGTCCGGCAGTTCGAGCTGCCGCTGCCGCTCCTGCCGCAGCTCCACCCGGCGAGCCGTCTCCCGGGCCGGGCGACGGCCGGGCCCCGCCTTGATCACGGCCTGGGTGTACGCCGGGGTCTGCAGCAGCCCCGGGACGTAGAAGGGTTCGTACGTCCGGATCCGCTCGGCCGCGCCCTCCAGGGCGACCAGCGGGGTGAAGAAGTCCGAGAGCACATCGCTGAACGAGCGCCACCAGTCCGGCCGGTGCGACTGCTCCACGAGCCGGATGAACTCCCCGACCCGCTCCTCGCCCTCGACCTCGTACAGCCGGAGCAGCGCCAGGGCGTCCGCCCGCTTGCAGCCGTGCCGGCCCAGTTCGATCCGGCTGGTCTTCGAACGGGAGAAACCGAGCCGGGCGTCCACGTCGGCCGGGTCGAACCCGGCGGCCAGCCGCAGTTCGCGCAGTTTCCCGCCGAGGATCAGCTTGAGCGCCGTGGAGTTCTTCTCGACCGTGCCCAGGGGCCTGAGGAACCACGACTCGTGCGGATCTGCTGATGCCATGGTGTGCTCCTGCGGCGCGAGAAAGTCCTGAACGGTGGAGAAGGGTGGAGAAGGTTGGATAAATGAGGTCGGAACGGCGGCGGCGGAAAAGGAAAACGGCGAATGGGATTCACGCGGCGACCGGGAAACCGGTGGCCGGAGGCGAAGGAAAGAATCCCAGTATCCACCATCACCGCCCGCCCGGGCAGGGCCCCCGCACTCCTGCCCGGGGTTCGTTCAGCCGATGAACGCGTCGAACTCGCCGTCCCGGGCGCCGGCCACGAACGCGGCCAACTCGTCCCGGGTGTAGATCAACGCGGGTCCGTGGGGGTCGCGGGAGTTGCGGACCGCGACCGTGCCCCCGGGGAGAACGGCCAGCTCCACACAGTTGCCCGTGGCGTTGCTATGGCTGCTCTTCGTCCAGGTGACCGAAGGCAGTGCGTCAGTCCGCATGCCGTTGAAGATCCGTTCCACTGCAAGAGCCCCTCTTCGTACGGGTGTTCTGTCGTCCCACTCTCCAATGCCGGGAATCCTGGATGCAATCCCATCTGCAATTGCATTCGGGGGTACGGCCCGGACATACTCGTCCCCCGTATGGCTGTTGACGCCAAGTCGACGAACCGGTGTTCAGGGGGACATGACCCGTGCCGAACCAGCCGTCCGCACCGGCCGGGGGAGGGGGAGCGGACCCGGTACGCCCCGGCCACCCGGGACACCCCACCGGGGACCCCGGGCCCCGGCTCGCGGGATTCGCCGCCTGCGGCCTCGACGGCAAGCCCCCGAACGCCGCCCAGGCCCGCCGTTTCGTCGCCGCCACCCTCGGCGACTGGTCCCTGGACGCCCTGATCCCCGATGCCCGGCTGATCGTCGGAGAACTCGTCGGCAACGCCGTCCGGCACGCCGTCGGCCCCGGGTCGCCCGCCGACGGCGAGTACCCGGTCTGGCTCGGAGTCTTCCTCCGCTCCACCGAACTGGTCTGCGCGGTCGCCGACCCCAGCTCTCAGCCGCCCCGCCCCGCTTCCGCCTGCCACCCCGGCGCAGGCCGGGGACTCGCCCTGGTCGCCGAGGTCAGCGCCGACTGGTCCTGGGAACCGACACCACCCCGCGGCAAAACGGTCTGGGCGTCCCTGCCCCTCGCTCCCGCCGGTCCCGGCCGCGTCCGCCCGGCCGCCGCGCTCAGGACATCACCGGCAGCACCACCACGGTGACATTGTCCTGACCGCCCGCGTCGAGCGCGTACCGCACCAGCGCCCGCGCCTCGCCCAGTGGCGTCCCCGCCTCCCGGACCCGGGGCAGACGGGCCGCCGCCAACCGGGGCGAGTGGCGCCACAACCCGTCCGTGCACAGCACCAGCCGCCCCGCCTCCCGGGCCCGCCGCCCCACCACCTCCGGCTCGCCACCCGGGGCATCCGCCCCCAGCCAGGCCGTCAGCGCCTCGTGCCGTCCGCTGTCGTCCCGGGTCAGCGCCACGACCGGGCCCGTGTCGGGAACCCAGTAGGCCCTGCTGTCGCCGACGGAGGCGGCGAAGAGCCCCTCGGGCCCCACGGCCCCGACGACACAGGTGGTGGCGGGGGCGGGGCCGGGACCGGACGCCAGGGCCGTCACGGCACGGCCCGCCCTCAGCAACGCCTCCCGGAGCGCGAACTCCGGCAGTTCGCCGCCCGTCAGACGGCGTACCGCTACGGCGACGGCGGTGTCGGCGGCCAGCCGGGCCGCGCGTTCCGCGTACGGCGCCATCGACACCCCGTCGGCGACGACACCCACGGTCCACTCCCCGGCCGTCCCCGCCGTCGCCAGCGCCAGGGCGTCGGCGTTGATCTCCCGCCGGAGCCCCCGGTCGCCGACGCCCGCGGCCCCCGACGCGGTGGTGGTCTCCAGCCGGGCGCGGAAGGCCGGCCGGGCGTGACCGCAGTCCCAGCAACGGCCGTCCGGGGCGACCGTGCCGCCGCAACGCGGACACGGCCCCCTGAAGGAGCAGACGAAGCAGACGAGCCGGAAGAGGGGGACGGGGACGGGGTATCGGCCGGAGACGGCGGGGGAGGAGTCATCGACGGGACATGATGCCCGGCCGCGGCCCCGGCCGCCCGGTGTTTTCCCCGGTGCGCCGGGCCCTCCCCGCCCCGCCGTGCGGGCTCACCCGAACGGGCCTAAATTGGGGGAAGCCGTCCCCCTTTCGGCAGGAGGGCCGTCGTGCACCGTTCGTCCTTGCGATTCCGTACCGCCTGTGTCACCGCTGTCGCGGCCGGACTGCTGGCCGTACCCGCGTCCACCGGGCTCGCCCACGCGGCGCCCGGGCCCGCGGCCGTCTCCACGGCCTTCGCCCCGGCCCCGTACGCGACCACGCCACCGCCGTCCCCCGACGGCTTCCCCGTCCTCGACGCGTCGGTCGCCGAGCAGCTGGACGACGCGATCGGCGACGTACTGCGCGAGACATCGGTACCCGGTGTCACGGTCGGCCTCTGGGCGCCGGGCAAGGGCAGTTACGTCCGCTCCTTCGGTATCGCCGACAAGGCCGACCGCACTCCCATGGAGCCCGATCTGTTCACCCGTATCGGCAGCCTGACGAAGACGTTCACCGTCACCGCCCTGCTCGAACTCGTGGACCGGGGCGACGTCGGACTCGACGACCCGATCGGGAAGTACGTCGACGGGGTCCCCAACGGCGACACCATCACCCTCCGCCAGCTCGCGGGCATGCGCAGCGGCCTCTTCAACTACTCCATGGACGACGGCTTCTTCAAGGCCCTGACCACCGACCCGTACCGGCACTTCGGGCCGCAGGAACTGCTGGACTACTCGTTCCGGCATCCGGTGCTGTTCCCGCCGGGGGAGAAGTTCGACTACTCCAACACCAATCTCATCCTGCTCGGCCTGGTGATCGAGAAGGTGGGCGGCCAGCCGCTGAACCGCTTCATCCAGCAGAACGTGATCGACCCGGCCGGACTGGACGACACCGTCTTCCCCGTCGGCGCGGAGTTCCCCTCCCCGCATTCCCACGGCTACACCAACCAGACCGCGACCGGGAAGGTCGAGGACGCCACGAACTGGAACCCCTCCTGGGGCTGGGCCGCCGGAGCGATGATCTCGACCCTGGAGGATCTGCGGAGCTGGGCCCACACCCTGGCCACCGGCACTCTGCTCACCCCCGAGACCCAGGACGAGCGACTCGACTACCAGAGCACCGGTATCGAGGGCACCGGCTACGGGCTCGGCGTCTTCGAAACCGGCGGCTGGGTCGGGCACAACGGATCCCTCCCGGGATACGAGGCGGTCGCCGTCTATCTGCCCGACGCCAGGGCGACCATGGTGATCACCCTCAATACGGACATCCTCCACGACAACGCCGAACCCTCGACGCTCTTCGCCACCGCGATCACCGAGATCGTCACCCCGGACCACGTCTACGCCCTGCCCAAGACCGGGGACACCGGCTCCTCCTCGTCCCCGGCCGGTGAGTCCCCGTCGAAGTCGCCGTCCGAGTCCGCCCCCGAGTCGCCGTCGGAGACGCCCGAGTCGCCCGAGCCGCCGTCCGCGACGGACTGACCCGGCGGACTGATCGACCGGACCGGCCCGGCGGACCGATCCGGTCGCCGCCACGAGACCGAAGCCCCCACCGCCGTACGAAACCCCTCCGGCCCCGGATCACCCGCCCGGCCGCCCGGCCCGCTCCGTCCGCACCCGCATTCGAGCGATCCCGCCCCCGGTACCGGCGTGTGCCGGGGCCCGGCACCCGGCCCCGCCCCACAGTACGGACATGTCATACGAGACCCCGGCCGTGGGCCGCCGCAGACTGCTCCTGATGGCGCCCGCCGCCGCGGCCGCCGCGACCACCGCCGACCCCGCCGGGGCCGCCCCGCTCCCCATCGCCCGTACCACCGGCCACCCCGGCGCCGACGCCCGCGCCGCCCGGATCGACGTACACCACCACTACACGGCCCCCGCCTGGCTCGCCTGGGCCGAACGCGCCGGACTCGTCGACCCCGCGCAACTGCCCTGGTGGACCCGGTGGGACCTCGACACGACCCTCGCCCTGATGGACCGCGCGGGTATCGCCAAGGCCGTCGTCAGCCCCGCGATGCCGGTTCGCGGCTTCACCTCCCCGGCCCAGCGCCGGGAGAGCGTCGCCGTCGCCCTCGACGCCGCCGCCGAACTCACCGCCGCCCACCCCGACCGGTTCGCCTTCTTCACCCCGGTCTTCCCCGACGACCCGGAGACCTCCCGCTGGTCCATCGCCCGCGGCCTGGACGAACTCGGCGCCGTCGGCGTCCAGACCCGCGCCAACACCCGCGGCGTCTATCTCGGCGACCCCTCGCACGACCGGCTCCTCGCCGAACTGGACGAACGCTCGGCCGTGATCAACACCCACCCCCATGAACTCCCCGGCAGCGACCCCGCCAAGCCCGCCGTCCCCGGCATCCCCGCCTTCTACTGCGACTTCCCCCTCGACACCACCCGCGCCGCCGTCAACCTCATCCTCAACGGCACACTCGACCGCTACCCCCGGCTCTCCTTCGTCCTCCCGCACGGCGGCGGCTTCCTCCCCTTCATCGCCACGCGCATGGAGGCATTCGCCCACTTCCTCACCCCGAAGACCGACGCCGCCCGGGTCCGCGCCTATCTGCACCGCTTCTACTACGACACCGCGGCACCCCTCGGCGAACCCGCCGCCTCCGCCCTGCTCGCCGTCGCCGACCCCACCCGGATCCTCTACGGCAGCGACTGGCCCGCCAGCCCGGCCGCCACCATCACCGACATCGCCGGACCGGCCCTCGACCGGGACAGCGGACTCACCCTCCTCCAGCGCCGCCGGATCAACCGCGACAACGCCCTGCGGCTGATGCCCGCCCTCGCCGACCGCCCCCGTACCCCCGGCCGCTGAACCCGCCGCCCGCTCCCTCAGACCTCCGGCCGCGGGGGAGCGGCGGGCGGCGGCCCCAGCGTCGTCGTCCCCGGTGCCGCCCGGTAACCGAGCCCCGTGCGGTACGCGTCCATCGCCGCCTCCACCCGGCCCGTGCGGCGCAGCAGATCCCCCAGCAACCGGCAGAGATCCGCCAGATCACCACTGGCACCGCTGCGCTCCAGCAGCGCCAGCGCCTTCACATAGTGCTCCTCCGCCGCCTCGGCGTCACCGCGTTCCTCCGCGATCAGCCCCAGCAGCCGGTGCGCCCCGCCCGCGTGCACCGCGCCGTGCCGGTCGTCCAGCCGCAGCAGCGTCCCCGCGACCTCGGCCGCCTGCTCGTAACGGCCCATCCGCCGCAGCACATCGGCCAGCTCGACCTCCACCTGCGCCGTGAACAGCGCCGCCCGCCGCGCGCTGAGCATGTCCCGGGCCGTCCGCAGCTCCCGCTCCGCCAGCGCCAGTTCCCCGCCCTGCGCGTGCACATAGCCGCGCATCCAGTGGCAGTGCGCCAGATCCGTACCCAGCCGCAACTGCCGGTAGATCGTCTGCGCCTTCGCCAGCGACGCGTCCGCGTCCGCGATCCGGCCCTCGGCGAGAAACGTCCGCGCCACCTGCCGGTGCATCCCCGCCACCAGCGCCGGATCGCTCACCCTCGGCGCCAGCGACAGCGCCAGCTCCGCCGCGTGCGCGGCCCGGGCGTGCGCCCCCATGTCGATATAGGGCCCGATGACCGCCGCGTACAGCAGAACCAGCGCCTCCGGATCCGCGAGCCCGCTCTTGCCCAGCTCCTCGATCGCCGACTCCAGCAGATAGCAGGCGTACCGCAGCTCCCCGGCGAGCAGATGCGCCACCGCGCGCCCCCGGACCGCGCGCGCCCGCCGGGGCAGCGGCGCGTCGGCCAGCAGCCCCTCGGCCTCCTCGAAACATCCGAGGGCCCGCTCCAGATCACCGGTCTCCAGCGCGCAGTCACCACGCCCCAGCAGCGCCTCGGCCCGCTCAGCCGCCAGCTCCAGCCGCCCGGCCTCCGCCGCCAGCCGCTCGAACAGCTCCGCCGCCTCCACCGCCGAGCCGGTGGCCAACTCCCGCTGGGCGTCGGTGAGCGCGAGCCTCAGTTCCGTCGCCAGCCGCGCGGGCCGCCCGGTCGTCAGCTCCTCGACCGAGGTCCCCAGCCGCCCGGCCAGAAACCGCAGCGCCGCCTCGGACGGCCTGACCCGACCCGCCTCGACGGTGGAGATATACGCCGGGGTGTACGAGGGCTCGGCCAACTGGCGCTGCGTCAGACCCAATTGTTTGCGGAGCCGCTGTACCCGGCGGCCGATCCCGTCCTGGTCGTCCATCGAACCGCCCTGCACGTCGAACCCCCCCTGATCGCTCGGACTCCCAGTATCCGTCGTCGGCGACCATTGCGCGGGCCGTCAGCGGAGCCCTAGCTTAAGCGTGCCGATCATCGGATTTAACGCGTTGCTTAATTTCCTCAGGGGAGGGGCCCCATGCCCTCGTTCATCAGACGCGGAGCCATGACGGCGGCCGGAGTCGCCGCCGCCGTCACCGCCGCCCTCGCCATCGCGCCGGGCGGCGCCGTCGCGGCCGACGGACCGACCGTACCCCCGCAGGTGGAAGTGGAGATACCCGGCCCGGAGCAGGGCACCGCCGCCGGTTCCGGCCACACCCTCGTCCCGGCCGAGGGCCGCGACCGCCCCGCCCCCCGGCTCTCGGCCGCCGAGACCGCCGCCGACGGCCGGGTCACCCGGCTCGCCGGAACCGGCTCCACCGACGACCGGCTCGACATCGTCGTCCTCGGCGACGGCTACACCGCCGCCGAACTGCCCCGATTCCACGAAGACGCCCGCAAGATCTGGGAACAGACCGCCGCCGTCGAGCCGTACACCACCTACCGCGGCCTCTTCAACGTCTGGGCCGTCGACGCCGTCTCCAACGAATCGGGCGTCACCGGCGACCCGGACCGCGCCACCGTCCGCGACACCGCCATCGGCTCCTACTTCTGGTGCGCCGACATCGAACGGCTCCTCTGCGTCGACCAGACCAAGGTCGACCGCTACGCCGCCAAGGCACCCGAGGCCGACCTCGTCGTCGTCCTCGCCAACAGCGCCAAGTACGGCGGCGCCGGTTACAACGAGCCCAGCCAGAGCCTCGGCTACGAGGGCATCGCCACCGCCTCCGCGGGCAACCCGCGGTCCGGACTGGTCGCCATCCACGAGACCGGGCACTCCCTCGGCAAACTCGCCGACGAGTACTTCTACCCCGGCTACCCCGGCTACGAGCAGTACACCGGATCCGAACTCCCCGATGTCAACATCTCCACCCTCGGCGCCGACGCCATCGCCGCCCAGCGCGTCAAATGGCACCGCTGGCTGGGCGAGCCGTCCCCCGACGGCGGCACCGTCGGCGCCTACGAAGGCGGCGGATACTTCGTCAAGGGCATCAACCGCCCCACCGACAACTCGATGATGCGCTCGGTCGACAAGCCGTTCAACCTGCCCGGCACCGAGGCGATGATCGCGGGCTTCTACCGCCACGCCGAGCCCGTCACCGCCGTCACCCCCACCGACCGCGTCCTCCGGCTCCGCCACACCGCCGAGGCCGCCCCGGTCGAACTCGCCCCCGCCGACGGCCGCCAGCTGACCGTCCGCTGGTACCTCGACGGCAAGGAACTGCGCCGCTTCGCCGGCCGCGACCAGGTCAGGATCGCCTCACTGACGCCCCGCCTGCTCGATCTGCGGGCCCACAAGCTGACCGTGAGCGTCGAGGACCGTACGCCCTCGGTCCGCGACCCGAAGATCGCCGCCACCATGAAGGCGTCCATCACCTGGACCGTCCGCCTCTGACGGCGTGCCGGGACCGGTGATCCCCGACCCGGGCCCGCCCGGCCGGACTTCCCCTACCGGCCCTTCCCCACTGGTGTTCCGTCCCGCGCCGCCCGCCGCCCGGGGCGGGACGGAACACCAGTCCATTCCCGGGCAGGCATACGCGCCCGTCCCCACCCCCGGGTAGCGCCGCGCCGTTTCCCCTCCCCGGCCCGCCCCGCTTCCGTACCGTGACCCCCAGTGGGAACGCGGCGGACCGCGTCGCGCACACACGGGGAGGACCGCGTGGACAGGGAAACCCGCCGGGAGCTGGCCGCCGAGATCCACACCGAGCGCGAACGGCTGCTGCCGCTGCGCGCCAGGGCGACCAGAACGACGATCGCCCTGGTCAGACAGAACACCGAACAGCCACCCGAACTGGTGCCCTACCTCAATCTCGCCTTCCTCCTCGGCGTCCGCCGCACCCAGGGCCCCGACGCCGTCCTGGCCTTCGCGCTCTCCCTCGCCAACTGGGCCGTCGCCACCGTCGACGAGGTGGCCCGCTGTACGGGACGCACCGCCGAGCAGGTCATCGACCAGTACGAGACCGACATCATGGCCGTCCACGCCGAACCCGACGACGGCTGAGACCCGGGGACGGCACGGACGCGACCCGGGCGGGCTTGACTTCGAGCGCACTCCAGCAGGAAAGCTCCATGACGAGCCCGTGGGAACACCGCACGGGCCGGGGCCGCGCCCGGTCGCGCCCCCGCAGAGCCCACCGGAAGCGAAGGCCCCATGGAGTACCGCCAGATCGGCACCGACCCCGCGACCCGCCGCACCGTGAGCGTGCTCAGCCTGGGCGCGATGCTGTTCGGCACCCGTACCGACGAGAAGACCGCGTTCGCCGTCCTGGACCGCTACGTGGAAGCGGGCGGCACGTTCATCGACACCTCCAACAACTACGCCTACTGGCTCGACGGCAGCCAGGGCGGCGCCAGCGAGCGACTTCTGGGCCGCTGGCGGCGCAGCCGGGGCGTCGGCGACGAGATCACCATCGCCACCAAGCTCGGCGCCCGCCCCCTCGCCCCGGGCACGGGCTGGATCGACAACGGCGAGGGACTCTCCGCCGAAACCATCAGGACCGCCGCCGAACAGAGCCGCGAACGCCTCGGTATGGAGCGGCTGCCCCTCCTCTACGCCCATGTCGACGACCGGGTCACCCCCGTCACCGAGACCGTCGAGGCGTTCGCCGCCCTCGTCGCCGAAGGCACCGTCGGACTCCTCGGCGTCAGCAACCACTGGTCGTGGAAGGTCGAGCGGGCCCGCGCCGTCGCCGCAGCGAAGGGACTGCCCGGCTACGAGGTCCTCCAGTACAGCCACAGCTATCTCCGCCGCCGTACCGACATCCCCGACGCCGCCTCCCAGGACGGCCCGTTCGGCGTGGTCGCCGGAGACTTCCTCAGCTACCTCCGCGCCGAGCCGGATCTCGCCATGGTCGCCTACAGCCCGCTCCTCGGCGGCGCCTACAGCCGGGACGACCGCCCCTTCGGCGACGATCTGAACCACCCCGGCACCCCGGCCCGGCTCGCGGCCCTCGACGCGGTGGCCGCCGAGACCGGCGCCACCCGCAACCAGGTCGTCCTGTCCTGGCTGATCGGCGGCGAGATCCCGTTCATCCCCCTGGTCGGCGCGTCGTCCGTGGCGCAGCTCGACGAGAGCCTGGCGGCGGTCGACCTCACCCTCACCCCCGACCAGCGCACCCGCCTCGACACGGCCTTCTGACCCGGGGAGCGGGGGAGCGGGGGGAACCGTACGATCAGCCGGCCGAGGCGGTTGCCCGGCGCCCCTGCCTCACCCGCATACGTCACCCGATCGCACCCAGCCGCCCAGATTCTCGTCGTCCGTGCCCAGCACGGCCGTGGACGCGTCCGCCCCGCAGGCCACCGCCTCCACCTTGTGACCGCCGAACACCCCCAGCCGGACCGGTCGCTCGCGGAGGTACGGCGACGGCTCCCCGTCCGTACCCACCCGCACCCGGCCGAGGTCGTACACGGCGCTGCGGAACGGCCCGTCGTCACCCGGGTCGGAAGCCGCGGCCGTCACCAGCCGCCCCGTGACGGTGATATCCGCGTCGCTGATGTGCCGTACCCGCTCCGACGGGTACGGCACCGTCACCTGCACCGAACGCGGAACTCCGAAGCGCAGCCCCGGCCACTCCAGCCGGGCCAGCCGGAGCCCCGCCGGATCTGCGTCCTGACCCCGGTGCGCCCAGACGGCGATCAGCCGACCGCCCTGCCGCACCAGGGCGAAGGACTCGTAGTTCTCCCCCTTCTCCCCGGTCTCCCCGGCGGCGACCCCGGGCACGGTGAACTCCCGCACCACCCGGACCGAGCGGGGCCGCAGCCGCAGGTGATAGCCCCGGCCCGAACTCTCCAGCGCGACGAACTCGCCGGGACGGCCCGGGACATCGCTCAACGCCTCCAGATCGACCGGGAGCCGGGGTCCGTCCCACCGCAGCCGCCGGACCTCGGCGGCCCCGGCCGCTCCGATCCGCAACCGCGACACCCGGGGCTCACCCGCGTGCTTGTTGTCGTGTACGGCGAGCAGCTCACCGGATCCTCTCCCCGGGTCCACCTCCGCGATACCGCTGATCCCGGAGGTGATCCCCGGGCCCGTGACCACCCATCCGTCGTCGGCCGCGGCCGGACCGGGGGCCGCGCAGGCCACGGCGACGACGGCGGCGACGGCACACCGGCCGAAGAACTGAAGGCGTGTCATACGCCGCACCGTAGGGCGGACCAACTCCTTCCGGGCCGCGACAGCCCGCCCGGTCCTCCCAACGGCCCCGACCCGTCACCCGCCCCGCGCAGCCGACGGAGCCGTACGGGATCACCGGGGCGATGCCGTCACACCGGACGGTGCTGCGGACGGCTCTCCGCCGGGGCCGCCCCGGTCCGCCGGGCCGCCACCGTCCGTGCCGCCCCGGCCACCACGAGCGCCAGCGCCACCAGCGCCGCGCTGGACCACGGGGCCGACCGGTAGCCCAGCCCGGCACCGATCGCGGCACCCGCGACCCCGGGACCGATCGCGGCACCCGCGTTCAGCGCCGCCGTGGCGTACGAACCGCCCAGCGTCGGCGCCTCGGGCGCCGCGTACACGGCCAGGGTGATCAGCGTCGACCCGACCGCGAACGACAGCAGCCCCAATACCAGGACCAGGACCAGCGCCGCCGGCCCGTACCCGGCCGACAGGGCGAAGACGGACCAGCCCGCGAGGAGCCCCGCGCCCCCGGGCACCAGCAGCCGCATCGGACGGCGGTCGGCCGTCCGGCCGCTGACGGTGACCCCGGCGAACGCGCCGACACCGAACGCCACCAGCACGACCGGCATCCAGTGCTCGGCGAACCCGGCGACATCCGTCATCACCGGCGCCAGATAGGCGAAGGTGGCGAAGGTGGCCGCGTTCATCAAGGCCGCCACCGCCAGGGTCACCAGCAGCCGGGGCCGCCGCAGCGCACGCAGCTCGCGCCGGGCGCTCGGCACCCCGGCACCGCCGACGGCACCCACCGCGCCCCCGGTCCCGGCCGGGCTCTCCGCCGAGCCGTCCGTACCCGGCCTCCCGCCCGGGATCGACCGGACGATCGCCAGGACCACGGGCAGACAGATCAGCGCCACCGCCCAGAATGCCGCACGCCAGCCCCACAGCTGACCGAGTACCGCGCCCGCGGGCACACCTGCGACGATGGAGAGGGTGATCCCGGAGACCAGGACCGACACGGCCCGCCCCTTGGCATCGGCGGGCACCAGACCCGTCGCGGTGGCCATACCGACCGCGATGAAGCCCGCGTTGGCCAGCGCGCCGACCACCCGGGTGGCCAGCAGGACCCCGAAGTCCGAGGTCAGCGCGCCCACGACATGGGCGGCGACGAAGACCGCGAGAAAGACCAGCAGCGCCCGCCGCCGGGGCCAGCGCAGACTCAGGACCGCCATCAGCGGTGCGCCCGCGATCATTCCCATGGCGAAGGCCGAGGTCAGCGCCCCGGTCGCGGCCACCGACACATCAAGGTCGGCGGCGATGTCCGGGGCGAGCCCCGAGAGCATGAACTCGGACGTGCCCTGCGCGAACACGGCGAGCCCCAGCATGTAGACAGCGAATGGCACAGCACACTCCACAACCCGGACCGGGTCGTCGACAGGCCGCGGCGCACCGCGCGGCCACCCCGGGCCGGACCGGACGGGGGCCGCCATGACGACAACCGTCCGCCGCGCCCACTCGGACGCGCGCGGTGTCACCACGGGAAGGGAACCGGCGACGGCACGGCGGCACCGCCCGTACCCGTGGGCACGGCGACACCCGGACGGCCGTCGTCCGGTAAGAGGGAAGCCCGGGACTCCGGAAGAGATCCGGGACACCGGGGGAGAAGCCCGTGGCGAGGGGCGCTCCGAGGCCGGCCCGACCGGTACGCCGGCACACCGTCCGGATAAAACAGGGGACGGCGGGGTCACACGGCGGGGCGAAAGGCCACCGGAGAGCCGGTGGCTAGCGTCTGGACGCCTCGGGGCTGGACATGCGGCCCACCCTAGTGAGCGGCGTTGCGATACGTCCACCGAATAAAACGACGGGAGGGGGTACGGCCCGAGCCGTACCCCCTCCCGCGCGCTTCCGGCCGGGCGACCGCACCGGATCAGCGCAGATTGTCTCCCCAGCCGCCCTGGATCATGGTCTGGAAAGCCCACTTCCCGCCCTGCCTGACCAAGATGTCGGCATACCGCAGCCGCTGGGTGGCGCCCTGCGCGGTCATGGTCGAGTCGGTGAAGACGACGGCCATGGCGGCGCTGAGGAAGACGGGCGTACGGACCGACTCGAAGCTGATGTCCTCCGAACCGTCCCCCATGACGTAGGTCATGGTCTCGATGAACTGGCGCCGGTCCCACTGGGCGGTGGCGGCCTCACCGGCTTCGTCGTCGCTGACGAGATTGAGAGGGAAGACCGCCCGGTCGGCCATCGCCTCGACATCCCGCCGGGCGGCGGCCGCGTCGTAATCGGCGAACCAGGCGTCGATCGAGGCGAGGTCGTCGGCGGTCGGGGTGTATCCGGCGTCGGGCAGCTGGACCACGTAAGCTCCTCACAGTGCTGTTCAAACTTGACTACGTCACTCTAGCCGCCCGTTCTCGCTCTAGTCAAACTTGATTAAGAGATGGGGGTGCGACCGTGCCGGTCCCGGTCCGCGTTTCGGCCGTGGACCCGGTGGGGACGGGGACCCACATGGCCACCACCCCCGCCCCCGGTACCCCCGCCGACCCCGCAGGTCCCGCCGCCGACGGCCCCCGCGATCCCGCCGCCGCGTTCGACGCGATCGGCGCCTCCTACGAGGACGCCTTCGCCGAAACCCCCGGCCGCCGAGCCTCCCTCGACGAACTTCTGACCCGGCTCGCCCCCGGCAGCCGTGTCCTCGACGTCGGCAGCGGAACCGGCCGCCCCACCGCCGAGGCCCTGGCAGCGGCAGGCCACCGGGTCACCGGCGTCGACATCTCGCCGGTGATGACGGAACTCGCCGCCCGCCGGGTCCCCGGCGCCGACTTCGTCCATGCCGACATCCGCGAACTCGACCTCCCCGAGGGGACGTACGACGCCGTCTGCGTCTACTTCGCCCTGCTCCAGATGGACCGCGCCGAACAGGCCCGGCTGCTCACCCGGCTCGTCCGCGCCCTCGCCCCCGGCGGCCATCTCGCCGTCGCCACCGTCGCCCTGGACGTGGAAGAGCTCGACGTCGTCTTCCTGGACCAGGCGATCCGGGTCACCAGCTTCGGCGCGGCACCCTTCAAGGACGTCGTCGGCGCGGCGGGCGCGACCGTACTGTGGGAACACACCGACGTCTTCACCCCGCCCGGCCCCGGCGCCACCACCGAGGAGCATCTCTTCCTGGTCTGCCGCCGCGACTGAACCGGCCACTCCCGGGCCCCGATACGGCGGCGGCCCTCAGCGGCAGAGCGCCAGTACGTCGTCGGCGAAGGACGGGAACTCCGCCCGCGCCCCGGCTATCACCTCGACCGCCCCCCGCCGGGCCGTCGTCGCGAACCGCTCCGCCACCCCGCCCGGCCCCGCACCGACCCGGACGCCGGGATCGTCGTACGACACCGCCTCCACCGGGCCGACCCCGTCCGCGAGCACCCACAGGAAGTCGGAGAGACACCCCGCCACCACACCGCACTCGCCCTCCGACCCCAGGAACACCACGGGCTGCCCGGCCGGGCCCCGGCCCGGACGTATCAGCCACAGCGCCGCCTGCCCGCCCGTACCGTCCCGGCCGAAGACCCGGAAGACGTCGCCGTCCACGTCGTCGTTCCCGGTCCAGTCCCGCAACCACTCGGTGGTGTACGCGGCCGAGCGGAAGGAGCCGTACATCTCGAAGTCGATCCGGTGCCCGGCGAAATCCACCCCGCCCAGCGCGGCCAGCGCCGCCGGGAAGGAGCGGCCGTCACCCTCGTGTTCCGTCATACCCGCAGGCTAACCACCGCCACTGACACCACCCGGGGCCCGCCCCACGGCAAACGGCCCGCCGAGGAGCCCGCCCCGGCGCCGCGGCCCGCCGTCCCCAGGTCACCGCCCCATCGGTCACCCGTCTGATACGGTGGCCAACCCCGTGACCGTGAACCGAGGAGCGGCAGACATGGCAGGCGTGGCAGGAGACGACGACATCTCCGGGTGATACCCGGATCGAGAAGCCGTCGGCAGATGCCCTGAGCATCGTCGATACGGCCCGTCGTCCCCCTTTCCCACCGGCGCCCTCGCGCCGGTGCGCCGACCTTCCCGTCTTCCGGTGCGGAGCGCCGTCTCCGTCCCGTAACCCCCTCACGAGGTATCCACCGTGTCCGACGCCTCCGTCGTCTGCTCCGACCTGTCCTTCGCCTGGCCCGACGACACCCCCGTCTTCACCGGGCTGTCCTTCACCGTCGGCCCCGGCCGCACCGGCCTGGTCGCCCCCAACGGCTCCGGCAAGAGCACCCTGCTCCGCCTCGTCGCCGGAGAGCTGCGGCCCACCGCCGGAACCGTCACCGTCGGCGGCACCCTCGGCTATCTGCCGCAGACCCTCCCGCTCACCGGCGACCTCACCGTCGCCCGGGTCCTCGGCGTCGACACCGTCATCCGCGCCCTCGACGCCGTCGAATCCGGCGACGTCGACGAAGCCCACTTCACCGTCATCGGCGACGACTGGGACATCGAGGAACGCACCCGCGCCCAGCTCGACCGGCTCGGCCTCGGCGGCCTCGCCCTCGACCGCACCCTCGCCACCCTCAGCGGCGGCCAGATCGTCACCCTCGGCCTCGCCGCCCAACTGCTCCGCGCCCCCGACGTCCTCCTCCTCGACGAACCCACCAACAACCTCGACCTCGACGCCCGCCGACGCCTCTACGACGTCCTGGAGAACTTCACCGGCACCCTCCTCCTCGTCAGCCACGACCGAGCCCTCCTCGACCGGATGGAACGCATCGCGGAACTCGGCCCCACCGGACTCCGCCTCTACGGCGGAGACTTCACCGCCTACGAGGAAGCCGTCCGCGCCGAACAGGACGTGGCCGAGAAGAACATCCGCAACGCCGAACAGGAACTCAAGCGCGAGAAGCGGGAACTCCAGCAGGCCCGCGAACGCGCCGACCGGCGCGCCAGCAACGCCGCCCGCAACCTCAAGAACGCCGGACTCCCCAGGATCTTCGCCGGAAACATGAAACGCGGCGCCCAGGAGGCCGCGGGCCGCGCCGGACAGACCCACGCCGCCCGCGTCACCGACGCCAAGGCCCGCCTCGACGAAGCCGAACGCGCGCTCCGCGACGACCAGCGGATCGCCATCGACCTGCCCGACACCACCGTCCCCGCCGGACGGAACCTCTTCCACGGCGAGAAACTCCGCATCCGCCTCGGCGACCGCGACGTCCTCGGCGACACCGGCACCGGCCTGACCATCCGCGGCCCCGAACGCATCGCCCTGACCGGCCCCAACGGCGCGGGCAAGACCACCGTCCTCCGGCTGATCAACGGCGACCTCGACCCCGACGACGGCACCGTCACCCGCGCGGCCGGACGGATCGCCTACCTCTCCCAGCGACTCGACCTGCTCGACCTCGACCGCACCGTCGCCGAGAACTTCGCCGCCGCCGCGCCCCACCGCCCCGAAGCCGAACGCCTCACCCTGCTCGCCCGCTTCCTCTTCCGCGGCGCCCGCGCCCATCTGCCCGCGGGCGCCCTCTCCGGCGGCGAACGGCTGCGCGCCACCCTGGCCTGCGTCCTCTGCGCCGACCCGGCGCCCCAGCTCCTCCTCCTCGACGAACCCACCAACAACCTCGACCTCGTCAGCGTCGGCCAGCTGGAGAGCGCCCTCGGCTCCTACCGGGGCGCGTTCGTCGTCGTCAGCCACGACGAGAGCTTCCTCGCCCGGATCGGCGTCAGCCGACGGCTGCGCCTCGCCGACGGCACCCTCACCGAAACCGGCACCCCCGGCGCCTGACCCCGGACGGCCGGGCGGCCCCACCGCCCGGCCGCCCGCATTCCCCCGTACGGCCTAGACTCCGTGATCACCCGAACCACCCAGGGGGAGTTGACACCACATGGCACACCACGAGCAGAGCCCGGCGGACCGGATCGACACCGGCCAGGCCCACTCGGCCCGCGTCTACGACTACATACTCGGCGGCAAGGACCACTACCAGGTCGACGTCGCGGCGGGCAACGCCATGTGCGCCGAATGGCCCGCCCTCCCCGTCCATATGCGGGCCAACCGCGCCTTCATGCACCGCGCCGCCCGCCACCTCGCCCGGACCGAAGGCATCCGCCAGTTCCTCGACATCGGCACCGGCCTGCCGACCTCCCCCAACCTTCATGAGATCGTCCAGGCGGAACGCCCCGACGCCGGCATCGTCTACGTCGACAACGACCCCATCGTGCTGGCCCACGCCCGCGCCCTGCTCACCAGCTCACCCGAGGGCCGTACCGCCTATGTCGACGCCGATATGCGCGACACCGAGGCGGTCCTCGGTTCCCCGGCCTTCCAGAACATCCTGGACCTCGGCGAACCCGTCGGCCTGATGGTGATCGGCATGGTCCACTTCATCATGCCGCCCGACGACCACACCCTGGTACGCCGCCTCCTCGACCCCCTCCCGTCCGGCAGCTTCCTCGCCATGACTATCGGAACCGCCGACTTCGCCCCCGACGAGGTCGGTCGTGTCGCGGGCGAGTACGCCCGCCGCGGCATGCCCATGAAGCTCCGGAACCGTACCGAGGCCGAGGCGTTCTTCGCCGGACTGGACCTGGTCGACCCCGGCCTGTGCCAGGTCCACCACTGGCGGCCCGACGCCGACGTGCCCGACTGCGACGACCGCGATATCGCCATGTACGGGGCAGTCGCCCGCAAGCCCTGACCCGCGCCCGCCCCGGCCGGGCCACGAGCCGTCCGCCCCGGCCGCGGGCTCCCGTCACAGCCGCCCGGCGGCCCGGTGCGGCACCCGGCGGGCCCGCCGGACCCGCCCGGCCAGTTCCGCCGCGTACCAGCAGACCGCGGCGGCCGTCGCGCCGAGCGCCGTCCCCAGCGCGTTCATCGCCAGATCACCGGAGTCGCAGCCCCGCCCCAGCCGGGGAAGCAGCGCCTGAGCCGTCTCGATCAGCGCCGACAGCACCGTCCCCGATACGACGACGGCGACCGGCCGCCGTACGGCCAGCGCCCCGAAGAACCCGACGGGTACGAACAGCGCGACATTGAGCCACCCTTCGGCGAAGAGGATCCGCCGCACCGGATCCACCGTGGTCTCGCAGGTGACGGCGGTATGCGGGGCGGAACCGACCGGCGGCAGCGTCAGCATCAGTACGGCCGCCACGGCGGCGGTGGCCAGCGCCCGGGCCACGGGCCTGCCGCCGCGTCTCCGCGCCACCGCGTAGACCGCGACCGTCGCCGCCACGGCGGCCAGTACCGCCGCCGCTACGAACGCGGGCGGCACATTGGCGGAGAGATAGTCCACGGAGAACCACTTCGTGCAGGATGCCGCGAACGACGGCACCGGAGAGGGAACAAAGGAGACACGGAACGGCCGGGGGAGTCGCGCTCACACCCGCCCGGCGGAGACGGGGGCGCCGCCCCGTCCGGCGGCCGACGCCACCGAGGCGACGACGGCCAGCAACAGCAGCGCGGCGAGCGGCGCGAGCGGGGAACGCCAGGCGAGCCCGGCGTCGGCGGCGAACGGCACCGCTGCCGTCGCCCCCGACGCGACCGCGAGCCGGGCCCCGCCTCCGTACTCCCGGGCCGTGAGCCCGCCCGCCCAGCCCAGCACCAGGAACGGCCACACCGCGTAGTCCGTCGACACCGGCAGCCGGTCCAGCGCCAGAGCCGTCAGCGGCAGCCAGACCGCCGCCCCGGCCGCACCCGCCAGGAGCCGTGCCCGCCGGACCGGGAACACCTCCGGCGGACAGGCCGCGAGCAGCGCGGCGGCCAGCAGCCCGGCGCCCCCGGTGGCGATCCCGTCCGGGGTCGCGCCGTCGACCGCCAGGACCAGCACCCCGCAGAGGGCCTGTGCGGCGGCGGCCCAGAGCCGTCCGGCGGCCCACCGCCCCGCCAGCGCCAGTACGGCGGAGACCACCAGAGCCGCGGCGGCCGCCGCCCGCGCCATGTCCCCGGCGAAGAAGGCGGGCGGACGGCCCTCCGCGCGCACGGCCGTGGCGTACGCGGCGAGATCGGCGAGTTCGAGCCCCGCGTACGCGGCCGACGCCGCCAGCACCAGCGGCGCCGCAGCCCCGCACAGCCGCCCCGCGGGCCGGCCAGAACCCAGCCCCGCCCGCAGCCGCAGCGCGTGCACCACGAGACCGAACGCCTCACGCCCCCGCTCGACGCGTCCGGCCCCCGCGGTCATCTCGTGGTAGACCGCCGCCACCTCGTCGCCGTACGCGTCCCGGAACCCGGACGGATAGAGCCGTATCAGACGGGTCATCAGGCACCGGCCGCGCTCGGGCCCAGCCGTCGTACCGCTTCCCGGGCCGTGGCGGCGAGCCGCTCCGCCTCGGCGGCCAGCACCTCCCGGCCCCGGTCGGAGAGCCCGTACGAACGGCGCAATCGGCTGTCGACGACCTCCTCGGCCCGGACCTCGATCAGCCCCTGGGCCACCAGCCGTTCCAGGGCGCTGTACAGCGTCCCGGTCCGCAGCGCGACCCGGCCACCGCTGATCTTCGCCACCTCCTGGATGATCGCGTATCCGTGCCGGGGCCGGTCGGCCAGTGCCGTCAGCACCAGCAGGGTCGGCTCCTGCATCGCCCGTTCAGTCATATCGACAACATATGCCGACCATCGGCATATGTTCAACTCCGGCCCGTGCGGCAGCCCTTGCCCGGTTCCCCACCGGCGCGGTCCGTACGGCGGCCTGCGATGGCACGGCGGGAAGCCGCCACCCCCGCCCGAGGAGCCGCAATGCCGTCGGTCCGCCGGTCGGCGCTTCCCGGGCCGGGCCCGCCAAAAGCCCCGCGACCGTACGCCCCCGGCCGGCCCGGACGCCGGATCCGCCGAGACCCTCCGCGACGAGGCCGTCGCCTGCGCCCGGGCCGTCCGGCGGGCCGGAGACAAAGCCCAACTCCCGGGATCAAGCCGAGTGGACCAGAATCCGCCAGGCGGCCGTACCGCAGACGGTCGTGACGGCCAGCGCGGCCAGCGGACGGCTCCACCGCGAACGCCCGGCCCTCGGCGCATCGCCCGTGTTCCGCGCCGTACGGTCCGCGCCGCCCGCCCCCACCGGGGCCTCCCGCACCCCCGCCACGACCCCGTCCCGGGCCCGCAGCCACTCCCGTACCGTCTCCTCGTCCCGGGTACAGGCCCGGACGAACGCGGCCAGCAGCTCCGCCCGCGGCAGGGTCCCGCGGGCCAGCGCCCCCGCCGCCGTACTGGACGGCAGAACGTCCCCCGAATCCCGTGCCCGCGTCGCGATCTGCCGGTACGTCAACCCGGACTCGTCCTTCAACCGGCGCATCCGCTCGACCAGCTCCTCCGGCGTCGAAACGGTCTCCGGACCCATGAGGCTGTTCACGACCATCAATCCCTTCCCGGACCGGCCGGCCCCGAGGCCCCGGCCCGCGCGCCCGACGGCGCCCGCGCACGCGAGCCCCGTCACCACGCGTCCCACCCGGCCGCCCCCGTGGCGGCCGGGTGGTCTCACACGCCCCACGGCGGTACGACCGTTCGCGTCGGCCGGGTGATCTCGTGACGCTCCCGCGTCCCCGGCCCCACGTTCCCCCGTCCGGTCCGCACCGCACCGTGGCGGAGCCGTGAACCCCGGCTCCGCCACCTATGCAACAGTCCTGCACATTGTTCGAGAACCCGACTTCGAGCTGTCCGAACAATGGTCTGGCGAGACCCCGCCCGGCGGTGTCGGATGGGCCCCGGGGGGCTCGTGCGCATACGGGCCACTGACAAGGGGGTATGTCATGGCGGGACGTCGAGAGGTGCCGGTCGACCCGGAAGCGGGCCCGGTCCAGCGATTCGCCTACGACCTACGGAAACTGCGGGAATCCGCCGGCCGCATGACCTACCGGGACATGGCACGCCGCGCGGGATACTCGGTAACGACCCTGTCCCAGGCCGCCGCGGGCGAACAACTCCCCTCGCTTCCCGTCGCCCTCGCCTACGCCACGGTGTGCGGCGGCGACCCCGACACCTGGGAGGCCAACTGGCGACGGGCCGCCGACGCCGTCGAGGAACGGACCGCCCGCGTCGTCCACCGCGACGCCACCGGGGCACCGTACCGGGGACTCGCCCGGTTCGAACCCGGCGACCACGACCTCTTCTTCGGCCGCGACACCCTCGTCACCGGCCTCACCGGACTGCTCGCCGCCCACCGGCTGGTGATGGTCACCGGCGCCTCCGGCAGCGGAAAATCGTCTCTCCTGCGGGCGGGCCTGATCGCCCGCCTCCGGCAGCCCTCCGACGGTGAATCCGCCCCGCCCTGCTCCGGCATCCGGATCCTCACCCCCGGCGCCCGCCCCGCCGCCACCCACACCCCCGTCCTCACCCCGCGGCCCCCCACCACCCCCGGCGAACCGGAACCCAGCCGTCCGAGGCCGGGTGACACGGTGATCGTCGTCGACCAGTTCGAAGAGGTCTTCACCCTCTGCCACGACCCCGCCGAACGCGCCCGCTTCATCGACCTGCTGCTCGCCGCCCGCGCCCCCGGCAGCGGACTCCGCGTCGTCGTCGCCGTCCGCGCCGACTTCTACGGCCACTGCACCGAACACCCCGAACTCGTCGACGTCCTCCGGGAGGCACATCTCCTCGTCGGACCCATGACCCGCACCGAACTGCGCCAGTCCGTCGTCGGCCCCGCCCGCGCCGCCGGACTGATCGTCGAACGCGAACTCACCGACCGCATCGTCGAGGAGACCGCGGGCGAACCCGGCGCCCTCCCCCTGATGTCCCACGCCCTGCAGGAAGTCTGGCGCCGCCGCCGAGGCCGTACCCTCACCCTCGCCGCCTACGAGGCCGTCGGCGGCGTCCGGGGCGCCGTCGCCGACACCGCCGAGGAGACCTACACCCGCCTCACCCCCGAACAAGGCCGCTCCGCCCGCCATATGCTGCTCCGGCTGATCACCCCCGGCCAGGGCTCCCAGGACACCCGCCGCCCCGCGCCCCGGGCCGAACTGGAGGACATCGGCGCCCTCGGCGCCGCGACCGTACTCGAAAGCCTCGCCCGCGCCCGGCTCGTCACCCTCGACGGCGACACCGCCGACCTCGCCCACGAAGCACTCATCACCGCCTGGCCCCGCCTGCGGTCCTGGATCGACGAGGAACGCGCCCGCCTCGTCGCCCACCGCAGACTCACCGACGACGCCGCCGCCTGGGAGGAACTCGACCGCGACCCCGACGCCCTCTACCGGGGCACCCGCCTCGCCGCCGCCGAGGAGGCGTTCCCCCCGCCCCACGACGGCCTCACCCCCACCGAACACGCCTTCCTCACCGCCGGCACCACCACCCGCGACCAGGAGATACGGTCCCGGATCCGGGCCGACCGCCGATTACGGCGGCTCATCGGCATGCTCGCCGTCCTCCTCGTCCTCGCCCTGGCCGGCGGCCTCACCGCCTGGCAGCAGAGCCGCGACATCGCCCGCCAGCGCGACAACGTCATCGCCGCCCAGGCATCCGCCCTCGCCCGGCAGCTCACGGCCCAGACCATCGCCCTCTTCGAGAGCAACCCGGAACTCGCCTCGCTGCTCGCCGTCCACGCCTACCGCCTCGGCCCGACCGCCGAAGCCACCGGCAGCCTCTACCGGATCGCCGAGTACCCGTTCCTGAGCCGGCGCCGGGTCGACGCCGCGCCCACCGCCCTCGCCGCCCTCGCCCCCGACCTGGGGTCCGTGACCTACGCCGCCGACACCCGGAGCACCCGCGTCTACGGGATCAGGTCCGGCCACCGCGACCTCACCCACCCCGGCGGCCCCGAAGGACCGGCCACCGCCCTGCGGATCGCCCCCGACGGCCTGACGTCCGCCACCGCCGCCGGCCCCGCCGTCGCCCTGCGGGACACCAGGACGGGCCGACTGCGCGCCCTCCTCACCGGCCACCGGGGGAGCGTCGAGATCCTCGCCTACGCACCCGACAGCCGTACCCTGGCCGGTGCCGACACCGACGGGACCGTCATCCTCTGGGACACCCGTACCGGACGCGCCCTCACCCCCCGCCCCGCCGTCCCCCCGGCCCCCGTCACGGCCCTCGCCCTCAACGGCACCACCCTCGCCACCGCCGACGCCGACGGCACCGTCCGCCTCCTCGACACCCGTACCGGACGCGCCCGCGTCCTCACCCGCGATGCCACCCGCCCCCGGAACACCACGACCACGGAACGGAACACCCCCCTCTCCTTCAGCCCCGACGGCCGCACCCTCGCCGTGGGACACCAGGACGGCGCCACCAGAATCTGGTCCACCACCACCGGCCGGGTCGACGCCACCTTCCCCGGATTCGCCGGCAGCCCGCAGTGGAACCTCTTCAGCCCCGACGGCAAGGCCCTCGCCATCGCCGACACCCTCACCAACACCGTACGACTCTGGGACGTATCGGAGAAAATGGTCTACGCCGTCATGGTGGGCCACGAAGGCCGCCTCACCACCCTCGCCTTCAGCCGCGACAGCGAAACCCTCGCGACCGTCGCCACCGACCGCACCGTCCGCCTCTGGCGCGCCCTCAACCAGCAGCGGCACGCCATACCCACCCGCGGAACGAGCATCGGCGGCCTCGCCTTCGCCCGCGACGGAAAGACCGCCGTCGCCGTCACCGGACTCGCCCCCGGCCGCTTCGACAAACCGCCCCGTACCTCCGGCATCCACGTCTGGAACAACCGGACCGGCACCCTCCGGCACATCCGCTCGGACCTCGACGCCGCCTCCGCCGTCACCCTCGCCGCCGACGCCGGGACCCTCGCCTACGCCGACCGCCGCGGCCTCGTCCGGATCACCGACACCACCACCGGACGCACCCGCCGCACCCTGCGGCACCCCGGGCCACCCCCGACCGTCGTCGCCCTCAGCGCCGACGGCACCCTCCTCGCCACCGGCAGCGGCCACACCGTCAGAATCTGGCACACCGCCACCGGAACCCTCCGCCGCACCCTCACCTCCCCCTCGGCGGGCCGACTCGTCTTCGACCCCCGGGGAGCCACCCTCGCCGCCGACGGCGCCGGAGCCGTCCGCCTGTGGGACCTCGCCACCGGCACCACCCGCCACATCCTCGACGTCCCCGAGACCGGAGACCTCGTCTTCAGCCCCGACGGTACGACCCTCGCCACCGGCGGCGGCTCCGTCCGCCTGTGGAACACCACGACCGGAACCCTCCGCCGCACCCTGCTCCGCCACACCCAGCCCTCCGTCGTCCTCGCCTTCAGCCCCGACGGCAGAACCCTCGCCATGAACGGCTTCCGCGCCCCCTACCTCTTCCGTGTCGCCCTCAGCGGCCAGGACTACGTCCACCTGTGGGACGTCGCCACCGGCCAGGCCCGACGAAGCTTCATCACCACCGACGCGGCACTCACCGCCCTCGCCTTCAGCCCCGACGGCAAAACCCTCGCCACCGGCGGCTCCCACGGCACCATCCGCCTGTGGCGGGTCTCCTTCCCCACCGTCACCGCGGCCATCGACCAGATCTGCGCCGCCGTCAACCGCGACCTCACCCCCCGCGAACACCGGAACTACCTGCCCGGCCGCGGCTACACCCCGGCCTGCCCCAAGACCGCCAAGGACTGACCGGCCCCGGACGGCCATGATCTACTGACGATCACACCGGACACCGCGCCCGCCCGGGAAGCCACCCGGCCACCCGGGAAATCAGGCGGAGACAAAAAAGGGGAGCCCGCGATCACCACGGCACCACACCACCCGCGACCGCCCGGCGGCCTCATCGTCTTCCTGAACGGCACCTCCAGCTCCGGCAAGAGCAGCATCGCCCGGGCCCTCGCCACCCACCTCGGCGAGCCCTGCTTCCACCTCCCGGTCGACGCCTTCCACGCCATGCGCTCCACCCCCGAACTCCCACCGGACGAACTCGCCGCCGTACTCCACCGCACCTGGCGGGGCTACCACCGCGCCGTCGCGGGCATGGCCGCGGCGGGCAACACCGTCATCGTCGACCACGTCCTGAGCGAACCCTGGCGCCTGCGCGACTGCCTCGACCTCTTCCACCCCCAGGACGTCGTCCTGGTCGGCGTCCACTGCCCCCGGCCGGAACTGGAACGCCGCGAACGAGCCCGCGGCGACCGCCCGCCCGGCCTGGCCGCGCGCCAGCTCGACCAGGTCCACGCCCACGGCGACTACGACCTGGTCTGCGACACCTCACAGGCCACCGCCGACGAATGCGCCCGGGCGATCGTCCACCACCTCTGCACCCGGACCCCGCCCACCGCCTTCCAGCGCCTGCGCGCCGCCACCCGAACCTAGGACGGCGTACGGGACCGGCCCGCCCCCGCGCCCGTACGCCCCCCGGCCCGCCCCCAGCCGTACGCGCCCCGCCGCGCCGGTCACCCGGTGTCGGCGGCGGCTCCGGACCACCCCTCGTCCGTTGCCCGCCGAATCACCCCGTGATCACCCCCCGTAAGCCGGTACGCGACGAGTCCGACACCCGGGACAGAGACGCCGCACGGCCCCTACGGCCGGGCGGCTACCGGCCCCAGATCCGTCCGCAGGGTCACCGTCCGGGACGCGAACCCCTGCCGCTCGTAGAACCGGACCGCCCCCGCGTTGGCGGAGTACGCCGTGACCTCCGCGGTCTCGGCACCCGCCGCCGAGGCCCACCGCAGAAACTCCCCGGCCAGCCGCTCCCCGACCGCCTGCCCCCGGAACGCGGGCCGCACATACATGCTCACCAGGGTCGCCGTCCTCACCGGCCGCATCGCCGACGGCTCCACCAGCGCCCCGGCGAGATGGCCGACGACCTCGCCGAGGTGATCGGCCACCAGGAGCAGCCGCCCCGGATCGTCCACCCCCTCGGCGAACCGGGCCGGCCCGTGCTCCCCGGGCCATCCGATGTCGATCTGCGGGTCCCGAGTCCCGGCGTCCTCGGCGAACAGCGCGCTGCTGCACGCCACGAGCCCCTCCACATCCCCGTGCCCGGCCCTGCGGACCACTACGTCCCCCATGTTCTCGCTCATGCATTCGATATTAACTCCGCGCGTCCCCACGCCACTTGGATAATTCCCACCGCCTGCCGCGGCTCGGACCCGCCGTCGGCACCCGCCCGGCCGGGCACCGGGCTCCGCCGTACGGGGGAGGAGCGGTTCGTTCCCGCGCGTGACGGCGACGGACCCGACGCGCAGGAGGATCGAGATATCCGAACACCCGCCGAGCGCCCGGAAAGGCCACCATGCCGACATCACCCGTACGATTCGCGGTCCCCCTCGTCGTCGCCGTCGCACTGATCGGCGTGGCGGGCCCCCCGGCCGCCGCCGACACCGGACAGCCGGCCGAACGCCCCGCCGTCACGGCACCCGCCGCCCCGGCCCTGGTGGGCGTCAGGGGATGGGCCCGGATGGACTACCCCGTCAAAGAGGAGGAGATCCGGATCTTCGTCGACGCCCGCGGCGTCGTCGGCCCGCGGAGCGAGAACGGAGGCGCCGCGCGCTCCTGGGGCACCTTCCGGATCCAGCACCTCATACCCGGGACCGACGGCCGCCCCCCGATCTTCAACTGGGGCGACTTCGCGGTCGACTGCGTCCGGGTCGACGGCTCCGAAGCGGCGGTCACCGGCCGGATCGTCGCGGCCGGACCGTACTGGCAGGAGTACCTGGAGCGCCGGCCGTCGGCACGGATGGGGCTCGGCTTCCGCATCCCCGCCGACGGCACCGCGCCCACCAGGGTCGGCATCACCGCCCCCACGGCGGCGGGCACCCCCGAAGTGGGGAAGTGCGCGGCGAAATCGCCGGACGCGGACGTCATCGAAGGCGGCTACCGCCTCCTCGACACCCGCGACTGACCCGCACATGCCCCACCGGCCGACCGGGTCCGACGAAACCCCGGCCGGACACGGGGGAGGCCGGCCGAACCGCCCCCGCCGCTACTCCGGCAGCGGCGCCAACCGGTCGAGCCGGTCACGATGAGCCCCGGACAGGACGAGATCCCCCGCCGCGACGTTCTCCTCCAGATGAGAGATCCGGGCGGTCCCGGGAATGGGCAGCATCACCGGCGAGTGCCCCAGCAGCCAGGCGATCGCCACCTGGGTCGGTGTCGCGCCGGCCTCCGCGGCCACCGCGGCGATCTCCGCCCGCGCACCCGAGTCACCCCACATGACGGGCCGCCACGGCAGAAACGCGATCCCCGCCGCCTCGCACGCCACGAGCACCGGCTCGTGCTCACGGTCGAGCAGGTTGTAGCGATTCTGTACGGTCGCGATCTCCACGATCTCCCGCGCCTGAGCGAGCTCCCCGACACCGACCTCGGAGAGTCCGATCCGGCCGATCTTGCCCTCGGCCCGCAGCTCCCGCAGAGCGCCGACCTGGTCGGCGAGCGGCGTCTCCGGGTCGATCCGGTGCAACTGCAGCAGCTCGATCCGCTCGACCCGCAGCCGCCGCAGAGCCTCCTCGACCTGAGCCCGCAGCACCTCCGGCCGCCCGTCGAGCCTCCACTCGTCCGACGCCTCCGCGAAGGAGACGCCGACCTTGGTGGTGACCAGCAGCCCGTCCCGATAGGGATACAGAGCCTCCGCCAACAGCTCCTCGTTGGCGCCCCGGCCGTACATGAACGCGGTGTCGATCAGATCGACCCCCAGTTCCACGGCCCGCCGCGCGACCGCCAACGAGTTCTCCCGGTCCCCTCCCGGCTCCGTCGGCAGATGCATGGCCCCGAACCCCAGCCGCCGTACTTTCAGATCGCCACCGACAAGAAACTCGGCCGATGTCATCAAACGCCCCACCTCCGTTTGATCGGCCACCCTAACAAGGGCGTTGAGGCGGAAAGCCGCCCGGCGGACCGGACACCCCCACCCCCGCGGCCCCGCCCGGACCACCCCCGACACCAACACCCCGGGGGCGCGGAGACGTACACCGAACCGCTCCCGTGCGCACGGGCGCCGCTCCCGAGCCGCCCACGCCCTCCCCGCGCACGCCACCCGGTCCCTAGCCTGGGTGCCCCACCCTCACGATCGCGCGCCCCCACCACTTGTATCCGTGTCAGGGAGGAAACCCATGCTCCGCTTACGACTCTCCGCCGCTGCCGCCGCCGTGACCGCCGCGGCCCTCCTCACCGGAGCCGGAAGCGTCACCACCGCCTCGGCCCAATCGACCCGCTTCCACGACGGCAGCTTCGAGTACCCCACCGCGCCCGCCAATCTCTTCACCCCCTACTTCCCCGGGCAGCTCATCGGCCCCTGGCAGGTCACCGACGGAGCCGTCGATCTGATCGGCGCCGGAACCTGGCAGGCGGCCGAAGGCGACCAGTCCGTCGACCTCAACGGCACCGGCGCCGTATCCCAGACGTTCACCACCACCCCCGGCGCCGGCTACACCGTCACCTACGCCCTCGCGGGCAACCCCCTGGACGCCCCGGCGCTCAAGACGGGCAAGGTTCTCGTCGACGGCCAGAACGTCCAGGACTTCTCCTTCGACGTCACCGGCAAGACCTATACCGCCATGGGCTATGTCCGCCGACAACTCACCTTCGTCGCCACCAACCCCACCACCACCCTCACCTTCGCCGGCACCACAGGCCCCACCGCCCCCAATGGCGCCGTCATCGACGATGTCCGCGTCGAACGCGGCACCCCCTGCTCGTCCTGCGCCACGCCATGACGACGGCCGCCCCACACCGGCCCGACCCGCCGACCGGCCCGTCGGCGTGACCGCCGCGAGGGGCGTCCCGGACCGCCCGGCCGTACGAGACATCAGCGGGGAGGTACCCGCCCGGTAAGCCCTTCCCATGCTCGCTGCGCCGTCTCCAGCTCCGACTCCGCGCTCTTGCGCTGCGGATCGTGCCGGTTGCGCTGCCGCGTCTCCCGGAGCCGGTCACGCGCCGCGTCGCGGGCGCGGGTATCCTCCCGGGCCTCCCCGAGTTCCTTCTCGGTCTTCTTGATCTGCCGGGGCCTGCGGGCAACGGCGACATTCTCGTCGGCGACCGCGTTCTGAATGAGGACCGCGAAGTCCCCCACCGTCACCTCGTCGAAGTACTCCTGATCGGAGTCGGCCGGAGCCTGAAGGGAGAACTTCGCCCGGTGCACTCGCCCCGTGGCATCGGTCAGATAGATGGAGTGCACCTGCTGCCCCGCCTCGAAACGGACATCAAGACCGGCCAGTTCGACCGAGCGTGAACCCACGGCGGAATTCACCATCACCACACGCTCGAACAGCACGAGCTCCCCCAGACTGCCCAGCCGCGCACCGGACCCGGGGCGGCGCAGCCCCGCCAACCGCTGCTCCAGCCTGTGCAGATGTGCCTCAAAGGCGGCATCGGCCGACGTCACCCCGGCCAGCGCGGCGGACTCCGCCCGCGCGGCCCGCCGCACCACCTCCCGCGCGGAGCCACGTGCCGCGTCCAGCCCCAGCCGCTCGGACTCGTACGCGCGACTGAACGCGAACGCCCAGCCGCCCGGATAGCGATGACGTCGCCACACCAGATAGATCCCCGAGCCGACCACGACCGCCACGATCAGCCACACCACGCCCATAGCCACCCCTCCGCCTCCTCGCCGGTGGCCCTTTTCCTACCGCCCCGCGGCCCGCCACCGCACCCGATTCGCCACAGACGTCGGCAACACCACATCCCACCCACAGGCCCACGCCCCACCTATCACACCCGCCACCTCCCGAGTCCTCCTGAAGGCGGCGCGGAACGCCGCCCACGAGTGGCAACCATCACGGGCCACCCGGTCGGTGCCGCGCTCGTCGCAGCGGCACCGACCGGGTGCCGGTGAGGGGCGGTCCGCCCCGGCTCGGGCCTGACACGGGCCGGGGGGGGACACGAGGCGCGCTGAATCTACGGAAGGCGTGACGTCAACGGACCGCGTTCATCAGCTCACCGTCGGGGGTGTCACTGGCCAGCTCCCACAGAAAGGTGCCTCCCAGACCCTGTCGCTTCCCGTACGTGACCTTCTCCGCGACCGTGTCCGGGGTGTCATAGCTCCACCAGTCGGTACCGCAATGCGCGTACGCGGTCCCGGCGATCCGCCCACCGGCCGGGCACAGACTCCTCAGCACCCGGTAGTGATCAACACCGGGATTCCCCGTTCCCCACGCCGGACCCGCCGCGCCCCCACCCGGTGCCGACCGGGTGACCCCTCTCCAGCCATAGCCCTGAAAGGAGATCCCGAGCAGCAGCTTGCGCGCGGGGACGTCCTGCTCCCTCAGCTTCCGGACCGCCGCGTCGACGGTCGCGTACCGCTGCGGAATGCCCGGGTAGGCCCGGAGCGGGGCGTGCGGGGCGGTCGGCCCCAGGGTCTCGTGCCGACCGTACAGTTGGTAGGTCATCACATGGAACCAGTCGACGTCGTCGGCCGCCTCCGCGAAATCGGTCGCGTCGATCCCCCCGCCCGGCGCGGCGTCGCCGGGAATCGTCGCCGTGACCAGATCGCCGCCGAACTCCGCGCGCATCGCGGACATCAGGGTCCGGAACGATTCGTCACCGCGATTGGCGTACTCCCAGTCGATGTCGATCCCGTCGAACACATCACCCCAGCGTGGATCCTCGACCAGCGCCCGGCAGGACCGGGCGAACCTGCGGGCCTCGTCCGGCGACTCGCCCAGATCTTCCAGCCAGGACCACCGGGTGAACGACCAGACCACCTTCAGACGGGGATACAGCCTCTTGAGCTTGCGCAGCTGATTGACGCTGCCCCATCCCGGCTGCTGCCAAGAATCGGCGACCCCGTCCACACTGTCCTCGGCGCTGTAGTACTTGCCGAAGTCGGTGTCCGGATCCCCGGGGTAGCAGCCTCTGCTCTCGACCACACCGTGGAAGTACCGGATATGCGTCAGCTTCCCCGCTGCTCCCGAAGTGTGGAGGTTCTTGATGTGTCTGTTGGGGTGATAGGCGCTCCAGTTGGTGAATGTGCCGACGACCTTGTTCCCCTGGTCGTGCCTGTCCTGGGGCGAGGTCCCGGATGGTGCCGCCGCGGACGGGGAAGCGGATGCGACGGGGACTGTGCCGGCGAGCAGCGCCGCGCCGAGTGCGGCGCTGCAAGCCACTGCGATCAGGGCTCGTAATCGGGTACGCGGACGATGGTCAGCGATCATCGGATCTCCTCCTGCGCCACTGGGAGAGTGCCTGAAGACCCGACCCCTGTACAGACTCGTCAGCACACCGTGTGCCGTGAGCCGAATAGGCCGCGGGAGCCTTGTCAGTGGCGGCGGCTACGGTTTCGGCATGGTCAGCAACGGAGACGATCGGACCCTGTCGCCGCCCGTGGAGGAGTCCTGGGCCCGGATCGACGCATGGCTCGTACGGCACGCGCCGGAGACACTGCGGTCGCTGCGCCCGCCCGTGACCACGGAGGCGATAGCGGAAGCCGAGCGGACCCTGGGGCTCGCGTTCTGCCCGGACCTCGTGGCGTCCCTGCTGTGCCACGACGGCACCGATCTCGACACGGGCGTGCTGACGGTGGACGGCGTCACCCTGTCCCCCCTCGCCGGCATCGTGGCGGACTCCCTGTTCCGGCGTGACATCGGCAGGGACACGGAGGAGTTCGGCGAAGCGGAGCTGGCGGCGTACTGGCGCGACCATTGGGTGATGATCACCCGTGGTGTGGCCGGGGACTCGTACGACGGCCGGTTCATCACCCACCGGCCCGGCGAGGACTACGGGCGGGTCGGACGCTTCTTCACCGGGGACGCGCCGTCGTTCACGGAGTGGGGATCGCTGCGGGCGATGCTGGCGGACCTCGCCGACGCGCTGGAGCACCGGCGCCCGATGCGCGGTGAGGTGCCGATCGTGCACGGCGGCGCCGTGCACTGGGAGGGGGTCCCGGCACCGGTCGGCGACCCGGTCTCCCTGCTGGAGCTCGCCGAGCGGGCGGGGGAGCCCGAACGGCCGGACCGGCCCGCGTCACTCCACACGCCGTACGGTGCTCTCCTTCAGGCCGCCGCCGGTGCCGAGACGCCGTCGGACGGCCAGGACCCCTCCGCACTGTCGTTCGTCCATGTGGCCTACCCGCGCCGAAGCCCGGCCCCGTACCAGCCGGATGTCCTCTTCGCCGAGGGGATGCCCCCCGGTGAACTGCTGCTCCGTATGGGTGTGAGGCCCGAATCGCTGCGGGAGCGGAGCAAGGGACAGGCCGTGTTCGCGGCCTCCCGGCTGTGGGCGGCGACCCGTCCGATGGTCCGGGCGGGAACGTGCGGCGCGTGGAGCTTCGTGGTCCAGGAAGGGGGAGACATCCGGCCGCACGAAGCCGAGCTACGGCGGCCCGAGGTCTTGCGCCGGGTCTCCGCCGCTTCCCGCGCGGTCCTGCTCTACGGGCAGGGCAACAGCGTGACCCGGACGGTGTACGAGGACGGGAGCCCGGCGGCCGACGACGAGCAGCAGGCTCCCTTCGACCCCGCGTCGGCCGACCCCTGGGGGGCCGCGCGCCCCCTGTACGCGCGGATGCTGGCGGAGCTGCGGCCGGACTTCGGGATCGACTTCGACCCGGTGGAGGCCACCCGGGGCGAGCTGCTGTCCGGCCTCGTACTGAGATATCCCGATGACCTCCGGGCCCCCGATCCGGACCCGGACGGGGAATTCGAGCTCGATCCGGAGGACATGCGGGACTTCGATCTCGGCGCGATCGTCGCCGCGAACTCGGACGAGGTGCTACGACGGCTGTTCCTCCGGCAGCTCCGCAGGCTGATGACCGAAACCGGCCTCGACGGCTTCCCCGAGATATCCGGCGCCCTGGACCTCCTGGACCGCGGCGAACCCGTCGCGAGCGGGGACGACACCCCGCTCGATCTCCGAACGCGCCGCATCGAGGCGGAGATGCGTGCCTCGTTCACGGTCGGGATACACCGCCGGGCGGAGGAGACGGAGGTCGCCCCGGACGAGCTACGGGGCTGGGGAACCCGCTACAACGGGGCGGAAGCGCTCCGGAGGTTCATCCGCTTTCCACTGCTCGTCGGGGGATCGGCCGTCCTGCACTCCCGGCTGTCACCCGACTGGCGGGCGGAGGTCCTCGCGGACCTGACGGCCGTCCGGGCGGAAACCCACGAGAACCCCTGAGCATGCTGACGGCCTGGTCGGGCCCGCAATACGACGGCCTCGTCCGCTGTTCCCCCCGACGGGCTTGTATCTTGGGCCGGTGGCTGGTGCGGCGGTGAACGGCGGGGGCGTGAGTGGCGGACGGCGGATCCGCGGACTGGACGCCGCGGAGCGCCGTGCCCGGCGCCGTGAGGATCTGCTGGACGCGGCGCTCGAACTCTTCTCCGCCCAGGGGTATCAGGACACGTCGATCGAACAGATCTGTAAGCAGGCGTTCGTCGGGACCAAGAGCTTCTACGAGGTCTTCACCGGCAAAGAGGCCGTCTACCTGGCGCTGCTCGACCGTATCGTCGCGAATGTGACCGGCCGGCTCACCTCGGCCCTGGACGGCCTCGACGGGTCCGGAGACGAGACGACGGCCGCGCGGGAGCTGCTCCGACACTTCGCGGACGCCTTCGTCGACGACGTACGGGTGGCGCGCGTGACGTTCGGCGAAGGCCGGGCCGTGACGCCACAGGCCGAGGTACACCGCCGTGACAACCGGCGCTGGGCGGCGTCCTTCGTCGAGACGGTCTGGCGTCGGCTCGGCATCACGACCGGCCCGCACGCGCGCACGGTGGCCATGGGGCTCATCGGCGGCCTCTTCGACATCATCGCGGACTGGCTGCTGGAAGCGGACACCGAACGACCGGGCGAGCGGGCGTCGCTCCAGGTCGAGCTCGACCGGTTCTACACCGTGGTCAGCTCCGGCCTCCACGCCTCCTGACCCCCCGTCACACCACGTCTTCGCCGAGCCGTCGTACCCCGCCGGGCTTTTTGGAAACGATGCCTTGTTCCCAACACGGGCACGTGCTCTACTTCCGGGTAACCTTCCGCGAACAAGGAGTCGCCCGATGGGAAAGCTCCGCACGTTCCTGGCAGCCCTCGCGCTGTCCCTCCTCGCCTCCACCACCCTGTCGGCGACAGCCGCCGCGGACAGCCCACCCCGCTCCGGCTGGAACGACTGGTCCTGCCGCCCCACCGCCGCCCACCCCGAACCGGTGATCCTCGTCCACGGCCTCGGCGGCAACAGCTGGGACAACTTTCTGACCCTCGCACCCGCGCTGCGATCCGCCGGCTACTGCGTCTACTCCGAGACCTACGGCAAAACCCTGCTCGGCGGCCTGGCCGGCGGGCTCGCCCCCATGGCCGACAGCGCCGTCGAAGTGGGCGCCTTCGTCGACCGGGTACGCGCCGCGACCGGATCGGCCAAGGTCGACATCGTCGGCCACTCCGAGGGAACCACCGTCCCCGCCTACTACATCAAGTACCTCGGCGGAGCCGCCAAGGTCGATGACTTCATCGGCTTCGGATCCAACTTCCGCGGCACCACCCTCAACGGCCTGACGAACCTGGCCGCGGCCCTCCGACTACAGGACTTGCTGACCGGCATCGGCTGCGGCGCCTGCACGGACTACCTCCCCGGCTCGCCGTTCCTGACCAAACTCAACGACGGACCCGTCGCCGTCCCCGGCCCCACCTACACCAGCATCGTCACCCGCTACGACCGGGTCGTCACCCCGTACACCAGCGGCCTGCTCACCGGGGACAACGTCACCAACATCGTGCTCCAGGACAAGTGCCGCCTCGACTCGGCCGGCCACCTCGGCCTGGCGATCGACCCCAACGTCACCCAACTCGTCCTCAACCGCCTCGACCCCCGGAACGCCCCACCGTTCCGCTGCCTGCCCTTCACCACCGCCGGCATCTGACCCGCCCCGCCCCCCACCCGGCCGAAGCGCCGATCCTCATTTCCGCGAGAGGAGTTCATCGGCCGAACCGAGACGGCACCGGAGCGCCTGTCGGCCGAGGAGTGTGACGCCGCCGATACGGCCACCGCGCGGCGGGCGACCGTGCTCGGACCACCGCGGTGTCCGTTCGGCTCCGGCCCTCCGGCCCGGATCCGTCATGCCCTGCTGAACGAACTGGAGGAAAGATCCGGCTCGCTCCGGAGCACGACTGGAGCAGTTCGCGCGGGCCGGTTCGGGGGATGCGTTCTGTTTCGTGGGTGAAGGCGGCGAGGAGCGCCCGGTCGTGTACGTGACCCTGGACGGCCAGGCGGGCCCGCGGCCGGGAGCGGCCCGATGAGCGGTACCACGCTCAGGGAGCCGCTTGAGGCCAACCTCACCTGCCCCGATCTTAGAGATGTCACACTTTGGCCATGAGTAACGCCAAGGACATCGTCCACCGGTTCCTCCTGCAGGTGCGCTCGGGTCAGCACCCCGAGCGGGCCGGTGACTTCATGGCAGACCGGGTCCGGGCCCATCAGATCGTCTCCGAGGCGCCAACGGTCGTGGAGCGGACACCGAAGGAGTACACCGAGCACATTCAGGAGATGCTCGACGCCTACGGCCCCTTCACGCTGACCGTGGACGAGCTCATCGCCGAGGGGAGCAGGGTCTACGCGCGCTGGACCCAGTACGGGCGGCACATCGGACTGGTCGATGACCACCAGCCGACCGGTGCGCCGGTCACGGCGATGACCAGCGCGGTCTACCGCGTCGAGAACGGCCTCATCGTGGAGTACTGGATCCAGATCGACCGGCAGGGGATCACCGCCCAGCTGCACCAGACGCCCACCGAGCGCTGATTTCACTCATCGGCTGAGCCGGAAGGTACGAAACGCGGTCCGCCCCGGCGCAAGGGCGCGTACGGGAAGCGTGTCGGCGTGCTCGCACCGGCCCTGTCTCACATCGTTGTCGGCTCCTACGGCCGTACCGGTGTTGTGACCGCCCGTTCGTACACTGCGGGAGTGGAAGCAAATGCAGCCATCAGGATCGACGCGCGTCCGGCGCCGGCCTTGCAACGGTATGTCGGCTCATATGTCGGTTTCGATCTTCGTGGGTTCCCGACGGGTGTGCACTGCGGCCCGCCCGGTCGTGTGCTCACGGCCGTGATCAGCCTGTCCGGCCCATTGGAAGTGGCGGCGGGCATCGGTGACGGGTCACCGGTCACCCGATTCGCCGCTGTGGCAGGCGGTCTGATGCGCCGGGCCGTCGCGATCCACCACGACGGACGCCAGGAAGGCATGCAGCTGTCGCTGACACCGCTCGGGGCCCGGGCCGTTTACGGTATGCCCGCCGCCGAGCTCGCCCATCAGGTGGTCCCACTCGACGAGCTTCTCGGAACACTCGGCTCCGAACTGGTCGACCGGCTCCGAGCGGCGACGACATGGGTGGCGCGGTTCGCCGTGCTGGACGAGTTGCTCCTGCGCGCGGTCCGACGCAGCACCGGCGGCGAGCATCTGCCCCGGGTGCGCCCCGAGGTGGCCGAGGCATGGCGGCGCCTCCTGGCCTCACGGGGCCGCGTCCAGGTCGGGACGCTGGCCGCAGAACTGGGCTGGAGCCGTCGCCACCTCACCGACCGGTTCCACGGCGAGGTGGGCCTGTCGCCGAAGACCTTCGCCCGAGTTCTGCGTTTCGAGCACGCCCACGAACTCGCGACAGCGCACGAACCGCTGCCGTGGTCCGATGTGGCGGCCGTCTCCGGCTACGCCGACCAAGCCCATCTCGTCCGGGACTGGAGAGAGTTCACGGGCCGGTCGCCGACGGCCTGGCGTCGCGGTGAAGTCCTTCTCGGGACCTGGTAGCCGTCAGCCGGTCGCCCCACGCGCCGGATGGACTGTTCCCTTTCCTTCAAGACCACCCGACCGCCGTCCTGTCACGATCGGCGGCATGAAACTCCTCCATCACGAACCCAACGCCATCGACCTGAGGACCACCCCCGTACACCTCGGACTGGGGTCGAGAGCGAAACCCGTCGAGGGCTTCTCCTGGAACCCGGAAGTACTCCAGGCATACAGCGCCGCGGTCGCGGCGGACGGCGACGAGGGCCGACTGGTGACGATCTTCGACGGCCACGGCCCCGGCGACCATTGGGAGCGCCACCCCGTCGGCGACGAACTGGTCATCTGCCTGAGCGGGTCGGTAACGGTCACCCGCGACATGGACGGGGCCCACGAACGCGTCGTGCTCGGACCTGGTGAGGCCACCGTCAACCCGGCCGGGACATGGCACGCGGTCGACATGGCGGGGCCCGCGTCCATCCTGACCATCACCGCCGGCCTCGGCACCGGCCACCGTCCCCGGGCAGAAGCACCCCCGGCCGAGCACGCCGACCCGGCCGGCCCGCGAACACCGTGACGACCCGGATCGCATGCCTCGGCGACAGCATCACCCGCGGGCAGCTCAGCGTCGACTACCTGAACCTCCTCGAACGACGCCACCCTCCCGGCGGCCTACGGCTCGCCCGCTTCGGCGTCAACGGAGACTTCGCCTACAACCTCACACGCCGCCTGGACGCCGTCGTCGCGGACCCGCCCGACGTGATCACCGTACTGATCGGGACCAACGACGCCCGGGCGAGCCTCGCCGGCTTCCCCGTCGAGCGGGCCATGAAGCGCAAACAGCTCCCCGAACGCCCGTCGGCCGACTGGTTCCAGCAGTGCCTGGCAACCGTCGTCGAACGGTTGCGAACGCAGACCGACGCGAAGATCGCCCTGCTGTCCCTCCCGGTCCTCGGCCAACAACCCGACGGAGCCGCAGCACAGGCATCACAGACGTACAGCCGCATGATCGCCGAGGTCGCGGCCACCACCAGGACGATCTATCTCCCGCTCCACGAACACCAGACCCAGGAACTGAGCCAGGCGGACCCGCCACCGATCCCCTACCAGGAGCCGACACCCGCGGCGAGCGTCGGCGTCCTCGCCCGGCGCGCCGTGCTGCGCCGCAGCCTCGACACGATCTCCCGGCGCCGAGGTCTCCTGCTCACGACCGACCACATCCACCAGAACAGCCGTGGCGCCACCCATATCACCGACGTCATCGACACCTGCCTCCCGGCCCGGAGCACGTAACCGGTGCCTGTGGCGCTCTGACCTCCCGCCCGCTCCGCTTACCCCCTGCAGACCCGCCATCCCTGGGAGAAGCCCGCCCACCCCGGCCGACTGACCTCGGTCCGCGTCCGCCGGGGGTTCAGAAACTTCCCCTCCAAAGCCCGCCTGCCCCGCCAGTGAACCGCACCCCTCAGACTCCGGCCCGAGTCGGTTACCCGGCTCGGTGAGCCGACGACCCGCCATCCACTACGACATGGGCAAGACGGTGAAGCGACCGGAAACCATCACCGAACGAAACCGGCTCGACTCGAACCTGGCACTGCCGTGGCACGCCTGGCCGGGTGCTCTCTATCGTTACGTCGTGCTCACCGAACCTGCGGTCACCCGGGACGGCTGGCGGCTCGGCAGCTTGGGCGTGGACCTGGCCCAGGAGGTCGCGGTGGCGGTAGAGGAAGGCGGGGGTTCGTGAGGCAAATACGGCATGGTGGCCTGCAATCGTTTCGGTCGAAACGATTGGGTCATCGGCGTTTATCCTCAGTGCCGTCGTTGCCAAGGCCGAGGGTTTCTGGGGCGCGCGGCGGCCGCAAGCACTCGATCGGCTGGCGGTGAAGCCGCCGCGCGGCCCAGCGTGTTGATTCACCGAGCAGTCGACAACGTAGTTCCGGTCACTCCGGTTCGAAGGCTCGCAGGGTGTCGTCACCGTCGGTCCACAAGACCCCGAGCCGCTGCCGGGCCAAGAGCCATCCGTCCCCGTCACGGCGGAACTCCCAGTCGTAGGGACCGCCCATGGAGTAGGGGGCCGAGGTTCTCCCCGGAGCGGTGACGGCGACGAACCACATGTACCCGATGCCGGTCGCCCGGTCGCCGGCCACGTGCATGTTGAGGATGTGGTGCTGAATGCTCGTGTAAGGCGACTCGGCCTCCTCCACCTTCGCGCGGATAGCCTTCCTTCCCTGGATTCGCTGCCAGGGCCCGAACTCCAGCACGGCGTCATCGGCCCAGCAGGCGGACCAGGTCCACCAGTCCTTGCAGTCCAGTGCTCGCCAGCCGCGGATCATGAGGGCGTGCAGGGCGTCCCGGTCCTCCAGGGCACGTATTCCGCGCGCCAGGTCGTCGAGAGCGGGGGTGTGCGGCATTCCGGTTCCTTCCGTCACTGGGCGCTCGCCGCAGGTCGTACGACGATCTCGTTCACGTCGACGTGCGGCGGCTGGGAGATTGCATAGGCGACCGCGTCCGCGATCGCGGACGCTGGCAGGACCACGGCGCGGTAGGTCCGCATGGCCGCCCGGGCGGCCGGATCCGCGATGCCGTCGGCGAGTTCGGACTCCGTGACGCCCGGCGAGACCAGCGTGACCCGGACGTCACCGGCAGACTCCTGACGCAGGCCCTCGGAGATCGCACGGACCGCGAACTTGGTGGCGCAGTACACGGCAGCGGTGGGAGAGACCTCGTGCGCGCCGACGGAGGCGATGTTCACGATATGCCCGCCACCTTGGGCGCGCATCACGGGCAAGGCGGCGGAGATACCGTGCAGGACACCCCGCATGTTCACGTCGATCATGCGGTCCCACTCCTCCGTCCTGAGCGCCTCCAGCGGCGACAGCGGCATCACCCCGGCGTTGTTGACCATCACGTCCACGCGGCCGTATCGCTCTTCGGCCGCTGCCACGAAGTCCCGCACGTCCACGGCCTCGGTCACGTCCAGGCGCTGGGTCGCCGCCGTCCCGCCCGCGGCGGCGATCTCCGTGACGAGTTGATCCAGGCGATCGGTGCGCCGTGCTCCCAGGAACAGGCGGTGGCCGTCGGCGGCGAGCCGGCGGGCGGTCGCCTCGCCGATCCCACTGCTGGCACCGGTGATCGCTACGACCTTGGTCTGGTCCGGCATGACTGCCCCTTATCTCTTGGTAGGGCACCGAGTCTGGGCGAGGTGTTCCAGACGGCCCAGGCCGTGTGCTGCCTGGGTGCGGTACACCCAGGCAGCACACCGGGCCCGCGGCCTAGCCTGGGCACATGACCGACAACCAGCTGGGTGACTTCCTGCGGGCGCGCCGTGCGGCCGTGCGGCCGGACGAGGTCGGGATGCCGAGCTATGGCGTGCGGAGGGTCGCCGGGCTGCGCCGCGAAGAGGTCGCCGTACTGGCAGGGGTGAACGCGGACTACTACACCCGGCTGGAACAGGGCCGCGAACGCCACCCGTCCGCGCAGGTGGTGGATGCGCTCAGCCGCGCGCTGCTGTTGGATACCGACGCCCAGGCGCACCTTCGCCAACTGTCCGGAACCGCACCGTCCCAGCGGCCCCTCGCCGCCACCGACCAGGTCACCCCCGCCCTGCGCGTCCTGCTGGACGTTTACCCCAGCACTCCGGCGTTCGTCATCAACCCGGTCCTGGACATCCTGGCCGCCAACGCCCTGGCCGAGGCCCTGTACTCCCCCTTTGAAGCGATGGACAACCTGGCCCGCATGCTCTTCCTCGACCCGGCAGGTCGGCCGTTCCACCCCCGATGGGACCGGACAGCCGAGACGGTGGTGGGGCACCTGCGCCAAGCGTCCGGCGTCGACCCGGGCAGTCCGCGCCTACGGGCTCTCATAGGCGAACTCGGCACGCACAGTGCGGACTTCGCCCGACTGTGGAACACCCACACCGTGCGCGGCAAGACCCGGGAAAACAAACACTTCCACCACCCGGACGTCGGTGGCATGACCCTCACCCACCACGCATTCGACGTGCGGGACGCCCCCGGCCAGCAGTTGATCATCTACCATGCCGAACACGGCAGCCCCAGCGCCGAGGCACTCAGCCTGCTCGGCTCCGTGCACGCCACAGCGACCGGCCCGACGGGGGCACCCACATCGGGTAGGCATGGACCGCCGACGGGGCGCCGCTCGGTGACGCTATCGACCGCCATCGTGGTGCTGGTGGACGACATGCCCGAGCTGCTCCCGGAGCACAACGAAACCCTCACCGATGCGGCTGTGTCGGCAGGGTCCTGCCCGCGAGCGCAGTCGCCAGCCGCTGGCAGCTGATGACGCTCTCCGCAGCGCGGTTCGCAACGCTCGGTGCCCGGTGCTCGGTGCCCGGAGTCCGGGCGAGTCGTGCTCATCAGGTCAGCGGCGGGTGCCTACCGAGCCGATGAATATCGACTTGGCCGCCTCCTGGATGCCTCCCGCGCTCAATTGGCAGATAACTCCTGTCCTCGTGGACAGATTGATCGCCGTCTCAGCCCTCGCCGTATGGGTGTCGTGGGCGTCGAGTCGGCAACCGCCCCGGAAGCGGCTTCGGTGGTTTTGTGAAGCATGGTTGTCTTCTTGTTCAACGAGCGCGACAGGTGTGGTGTAGTCGGTTTTTGACTACGGTAGTGGGTATGGTCGTGTGATGACGATGGGTACGGAGGATGTTCTCAGGCTGACGGTCGCTGCGATCATGCAGCTGACGGGTGAGCGGCAGGTCGATGTCGGGGCCGGGACCGGGCTCAGCCAGCTCCAGATCAGCCGGAAACAGTCCGGGAAGACCGCCTGGACTCTGAAAGACGTCGACGCCCTGGCCGCGCACTGGGGTATCCCCGTCCTCGACCTCCTGGCCGGACCCACCCACGCCACCACCCGCCTCCCCACCCGGCCCAACTCCGCCCCTGCCGGCCTGGACTCCGCCACCCACACCCCTGCCCCGCCGGGCCCGGGTTCCGCCCCACAAGGCGACGCCCTGCCTGACCCTGCCGCGCCCGTACCGTCTGGGCCCGTTCACACGCAGCAGGGCCAGACCGCGCCTGCCTCTGCTGCGCCCGACCCTGCTGCGCCTGCCTGTGCCGTGCCAGCTTCTGCCCCGCCGGGCCCGGGTTCCGTTCCACCGGGCGACGCCGTGTCTGACCCTGCCGTGCCGGTCCTTGCTGCGCCCGACCCTGCTGCGCCCGTGTCTGCCCTTCCTGACCCCGCCGCGCAGGGTTCTGTCGTGCCGGGCCTTGCCGTGCCTGTCTCCGCTCTCCTCGGTGCTGCCTCGCCACTCCGATCTCCTGCTGCGCCTGGCCCTGCGGCACCGGCCCCTGCCGCACCCGATTCCGCTTCCGATCCCGAGGCACCAGGAGCAGGCTCAGCTCTCCCACCTCCACCACCGCCTCCGCCTCCGTCTTCCGCCGTGCTGCCGGGTTCGGCCGTACCGGGTTCCGCCGCGCCGAGTCCCACGGCACCCCCCTCCGCGGTACGGGACGGCACCGTGCCTGCTTCCGCTGTGCGGGGCGATTCCGTACCGGCCTCCGCCCTGTCAGCGTGCACGGCACCGGGCGACGCCACGCCCAGCCCCAACCCCGCCCTGCCCGGCTTGTTCTCCGCTACCCCCACCCCCAGCTCTACCTCCATCCCTGCGGCCCCGGGTTCCGTCCTGCCGGGCGACGTGCTGCCCGGCCTTGTGGATGTACCGGGTGCTGCCGCGCCCGCGTCCGCCCTGCCTGACCCCGCTGCGCAGGGTTCTGCCGTGCCGACCCCGGTGGCGCCTGTTCACACCCCTTTGGGCGACGCTGTGCTTGAACCTGCCGTACCTGCTGTGCCGTGTTCAGCTCTTCCGCCCCCGGCGTCTACTGTGCCGGGCCCCGCCCTGCCGAACCCGAACCCGTCTGTTCCTGTGTCTCCCGGGCCGGGTCCGGGCTCGGTTGCGCCTGATCCCACGGCACCCGCTTCCATCGTGTCCGGTGCCGGCGGGCAGCCCGCTCACTGCCCGCCGAACACTGCTTCCCCTCTACCGGGTGCCTCTTCCTTGCCGGGTCCGGATCCGGTTGCGCCGGGCACGATCACGCCCGTTTCCCTGCCGCCGGGCCCCGCTGCCCCTAACCCTGCCTCTGCCGGGCCGGGTTCCGCCCCGCCGGGCGACGCTCAGTCTGACCCTGCCGGGCCTGTCTCCGCCCCGGCTTCGGGTCCGCCTCACCGCCCCGCGCCTGCGGTATCGCTGACCGACCGGATCCGTGCCAGCGTCGATCACCAGCTCGCCCTGGCAGGCGGTGATACGGAGACTGCCCGGACTGCTCTCGTCAAACGGGCGATCCCTGATGTCATGAAACTTTTCACGGCTTCCCGTGTCGGCGGCCGCTACGAGCACACCGACTTCCCCCCGACCGAGACCATCCTCCAAAAACGCTCCCAGAAAGGCACGGACCACATCTGGGAAGGCCGCCCCAAATGGCGCGCCACCGACCTCCACCAAGCCGCCCAGGCCGGACACATCACCCTCCACGTCACCGCCCTCGACATCAACGGCGCCTACCTCGCCGCCCTCAAAACCTGGCTCCCCATCGGCCGCCTCACCCACACCCGCCACACCACCCACGACCCCAAACGCGCCGGCCTCCACCACATCACCCCACCCCCCTGGACCATCACCGACCTCCCCTCACCCCTCGGCGCCCGCCAGCAACCCGGCCCCCTCTGGATCACCGAACCCACCCTCCGCCTCCTCCTGCGCTGCGCGGGGCAGGGGTTGTGCGAGGCTCCGGTCATCCATGAGTCGTGGACTTCCGGGGCCAGTGAGGGGCTTTTGGAGAAGCTCCGCCGGGCTCTTGCCGAGGGCCGGAAGGCTGCGATCGAGGACCAGGACGATCTGACTCTCGATTACATCAAGGCTATGTATTCGAAGTTTGTTTCCACGATCGGGGAGTCGACAGCGAACCGGGAAATCCGGCGGCCTGACTGGATGCACATCATTCGTTCCCAGGCATTTGCTAATCTATGGATGAAGGCATACAAGGCGCACGCTGCGGGTTTGACGGTTGTGGAAATGTCGGGAACTGATGAGCTCCATATTGCGGGAGACTGGCAGTCAGTTTTTGCATACGGTCGTGATCTCTCGCAGGTCAAGCCGAAGCACACCTATAGCCTCGGAGGGCATGAAGCGTGAGCGGTGCGACCGACCTGTGGGGGGAGTGGCAGAAACACGGCGCCCAGGGTGTCAGCGGAGCCCGGGCCCTGTACGCCGAGATCGAACGCGTCGCCCGCGCCGGAGGCATCGCCTCACCCGTCACCGCCTCCCGCGGCCTCGCCGCCCGCCTCCGCTACCTCGACAACCCCGTCGGCCGCGCCGAGCTGGCGGCCTGCGGTGTCAGCCGCCGCCTGCTCCGTTCCTGGGAACGCGGTGTCACTCCTTCCCCGGTCAAGCTGAAGGCCGTTGACGACGCCTACTGGGCCCGCCGCCGGTACAACCTCCTCCGCTCCGGTGCCCTCAAACGAATTCTCGACAACCACGGAATGGGCCGCCGGATGGAAATCTTCCCGGTCGACCAGAGCACCGTGTCCGAGAAATACCAGCGCATCCTTTCGGACCGCTCCATCCAGGCCCGCTATATCTGGGACGACGCGGTCAGAGCGTGGGGGGCGGACGACATCGCAACCCTCGACGAAATCTGGGACGACATCATCTCCGAACTCGACTCCGACTATTCCGCCTACGCTTACGTAAGCGCCATCGGAATCGGAGCCTGACCCACTGCCACCCGCAGAAAATGCCGACGGCCGGGACACCGCAGCCGCGATACGACCACCGGCCACGCCCAGCACGGGCCGAGCCGGCACTCGGACAGGGAAAAATTGGTCTAGACCCCTCTACTGAACCATCATTCACATGATGAAGCATCAGGAACAAACCGGGAACACCAACCCCACTCCAGCCCCATATGCGAAAAGTGACCATCAAAGCCCAGGCCAACAGAGGCCCCCAACCCGAGCAAGAGCCATAACCCAGCACCAGACAACCCCAAAAACCCACCCACAAAGCCGAGATAACTACGACCGCCCCCACCCTCCAGCTAGCCAAGGGGGAGCCCGGAGGGCGACCCCACGGGGCCGAAGGCCCCGATCGTCACCGAAGGTGACGAACCTGAGGGGCGAAGCCCCTCAACCGGGCCGAAGGCCGTAGTGGACGGTCTTCGCCAGGTCGTCGTCGGCCGCGGCGGCCGCGAACAACACCAGGCCGCCGCGCGGGGCCCGGCGCAAGGAACTTCAGGGGGA